>CAYSOC010000307.1:0-1516 GCA_964432445.1 uncultured Anaerolineaceae bacterium | reverse complement strand
GCGGGTAACTGCCTGGGAGCGTAGGTCGTCGCCAAGTCTGTATTCTTCTCTCATCTCTGCGAGCCAGCCCTCCTTTTTTGCTTTTGCCTCCCGCTCCTCGTTCTTTCCTCCTTTTCTGAATGTTTAGTGCATTGGGATACTCTTCTTATCCGAAAGCAGCATCTGCACCATATCAGGTGACAGAAACTGCGCAAGCCCCCGTACACAAACCACGCCAAATATCTTTGCTATCTCCTGTGGTGTTTGCTTCATCCCGCTATCCAACCACCAGCGTATCACCCCGATTTCTGCGCCTGCCAGAAAATTCGTGAGTACGTCTATTTCAACTGGCAAATCTATTCCGTTCGGGAAGATCATCTTGAAATTGTAATCCCGCACTATCTGCGCCAGATAATCGTGAATACGCTTGACAAACGCAGGCGATCCCTTTTCTCCGAGCATAACCCGATAAAAAGCCGCATTTTCCGCAACATGCACAAATTCCACCGATTCGGCCTCCTCTGGATCAACCTGACCGGAAGTCCACTTCTCGACCAAACCGTTATAGACATCCGTCATCGTCGTGATCATCAAGTCTTCCTTGTCACGGAAATGCAGATAGAACGTTGTTCGGCTGACATTGGCCTGATCGGTAATATCCTGAATCGTGATGGGTTCCCACGCGCCTCTTTCCACAATCAACGCCATGAGTGCGTCACGCAAAACCTGTCTGGTTCGCTGGATACGACGGTCTTCTTTTTTTGCATCAGTCATGTTTTATACACTTTGTCCAAAATACTACGCAATGCCAAAACTGATTGTTGACACCGCAACCGAATATCCCTACTATTCGTAATTATACGACATAACGTAAAGAATTCGACAGGATGTACAGTATTATGGCAGTTGCAGTTCAAACGCAAAACACATCCGTGCCTGGCCCCAAACCAGCCAAAGGTTTTTTCGGAATCCTCGCCTTTGCGCTCAAATTTGGCCGCGATTCGCTCGGCATAATCCGCGAATGGCATCAGACTTACGGCGATACAGTAATGCTCCGCGTCGGTGAAATGACGCAAGTCATGCTGATCAATCCATCCGATATACACGAAGTTCTCGTTACACAGGCATCGAAATTCAAGAAAGATGCAGGCTACACCGATACAAAGATCGGCCTGGCGCGTTTTCTCGGCAATGGTTTGCTGACAAGCAACGGCGAATTCTGGCGTCGGCAGCGCAAGCTGGCAGCACCTGCATTACATGCCCGCCGGATTGCTGGCTATGCCGATACGATGGTCTTTTTCACAGACAAAATGGTTTCAGAGTGGCACGATAATCAGCAAATCGACGCAAACGCGGCAATGAAAAAACTCACGATGGAAATTGTCGCCAAGTGTCTGTTCGATACCGAAGTAGGGCATGAAGCCGAGCGTGTCCACACTGCCCTTGAAGCGATCCAGAACGTATCCAGTGGATTCAGTCTGATTCCGCCCTGGGTTCCGACGCCGAAGCAACTCCGCGCCCGTAGCGCCCGCAAAGA
>CAYSOC010000306.1:0-1568 GCA_964432445.1 uncultured Anaerolineaceae bacterium | reverse complement strand
GGGTGCTTTAGCGCCCGGTCTGTTACAGGATAAAACTGTCGGATTCTAAATCGCCGGTGAAAGAGGGGCTCCAATCCAGCGTGCATTGGCTCCCTTTCCCTGCCTGTGGGGAAAGGGTAGGGGATAGGGGTCAATCCTTTTCAGACAGTCTCCTGCACAGTTTCGCGTTCCAGCGTCATATCCTCGTAGGATGCCGCTTCATTCTGCGGCTCCAGGTGTGTAAAAACGGTGGTATGGGGCAGTGCTGCGCGAATTTCCTGTTCAATCTCTTCTGCGATGCCATGTGCGTGGCTGACTGTCCAATCCTGCGGCACGAGGACGTGCATCGAGACGAACCGCCGTGCGCCACTCTGACGGGTACGCAGGGCATGTGTCTCAATCCCGCGCTCATGATAGCCTTCCAGCGCGGCCTCAATCACGCGCAAATCCTCGGCGGGTAGTGCCGTATCCAGCAACCCGGACGCCGAACGCCGGAGCAATTTATAGCCTGTGAAGAGGATATTCCCCGCGACCAACAGCGCGATTACCGGATCAAGGATATTCCAGCCTGTTAATGCCACGCCCGCCACGCCGACGATCACGCCCACCGATGTCCAGACATCGGTCATCAGGTGATGCCCGTCTGCTTCCAGCGTGATCGAACGATTGAGTTTCCCGGCACGTAGCAAAATCTGCGCAACGAACAGATTTACGCCCGACGCTGCAACAGAGATCACCAGGCCGATCCCAACCTGTTCCAGCGGTTGAGTGTTGAACAGACGCGGGATACTGGCGAAGATGATGCTTGCCGCCGCCAACAAAATCAGGAATCCTTCGATACCGCTGGAGAAATATTCGGCTTTGTCGTGTCCATAGCTGTGGTCGTTATCCGGGGGGCGTGTCGCGTAGCGCAATGCGCCAAATGCCACCACCGCCGCCACCAGATTTACGCCGGATTCGAGCGCATCGGAGAGCAAGCCGACTGATCCTGTCAGGAAATAAGCGCCTGCCTTTAACCCGATGGTGAGCAGCGCCGCGCCAATAGAAAGAACTGCATAGCGTTCCAGATGAATTCGGTTTGATTCGCTGACTCGAACTGCCATGATTCCCTCCTGTGAATGATTCCCTGTTCTTCATTCTACAGGTAGCGATGCAGGGCTGTAAATCACGGGCGTTAAGCGAAAAATTAGCTCCTCCCATGCTAAAATTTCAAATGCTTCCGAACAAGGTTTCGGGGCGTCTAATTCCCGGTACAATCTGGACATGATTCAATTTTTCGTGCAACGTTCCTTGCATTTTATCCTGACCTGTCTGCTGGCCTGGACGCTCGTATTTATCGTCCTGCACATCGCACCAGGGGACGCAATCGCGGCACAACTCGCCGGGAGCGCTGTCACGCCGGAACAGCTTGCCGAACGACGGACTGCTCTGGGACTGAATCGCCCGATTATGGCGCAGTGGCTCGACTCACTGGTCGGGCTGGTACGAGGTGATTTGGGTATATCCCTGAGCAGCAATCGTCCGGTAGGGACGATCATCGGGGAGCAGTGGGGCGCAACCGTAGAACTGGCGGTATCAGCATTCCTGGT
>CAYSOC010000305.1:0-1581 GCA_964432445.1 uncultured Anaerolineaceae bacterium | reverse complement strand
GAACTTAGCGCCGGACGGGTTGAGCCGATTGAATTGTAGATATTTCTGCTACGCGCTTTGAAGTACAGGTTGTGGTTGTTGGACTTCCTGCACTTTGTTCAGGTTGAACATCATCCCGCCGCAAACACGCAACACAGCGCTGATGAGCATCACCGCCGGGATGCCAATTGCGCCCGATAGTGGCACAGCAGCCAGCGGCATGATAAACGCGGCAAGGCTCAGAACGACAGTGTAATAGCTCATATTCATATTGCGGTGTTCCGGCTTGCACATTTTGAAAACGATATTGACGAGGCTGAGTTCTACGCCTGGATGAATCAGATTGACGAGGATATTTGCGAGGATAACCAGCGTAAAGTTGTTCGTCAGCGCAACGATGAATGGGAAAACCCATGTCAGGCACGTTGCTACCCGAATCGACCAGAAGAATCCTTTTTTGGCAATTATCTTTTCCCAGATGAACAGTCCAAACACAAATCCCAGCGTTCCCGCCGCAGAATTCAGACTGATCAATCCATCGCTTGCCTGTAATTCGTTGACGTAGTGAAGGATAAACAACGGCCCCGGCAGGTTCAAGCCACACATATAGACAAAGATATTGATCAGATAGGCGCGCATCGGGCGGCTGAGTGGCACGCGCGTCACTGGTTTGCGTTCCACCTGTTTGACTGCTTCTGCCTGTACCGATACGACCAGTTTCCACAGGTAATGCTGGCTGCCTATCGCCGTAACCACCCCAATGAGATATAGAACCTGATAATTCAGCGGAAAGATAGAGGTAGTGCGATCCAGATAAATCCCCGCGCCTATCGTGATTATGGTCACAACGAATTGCCAGATGATAGTGCGGCGTGAAAAGACGAACGCACGCCGCCGATCCGGGATAAGTTCTGCCAGCATCGCATTGAATCCGTTGCTGAAAAATGCGTTGGGCAGGAAAAGTGCCAGAATCCACGCGATCAACCAATAAGGAGTAACGCTCGGAACATGAACAATTGCATTCAGATATTGCGATAGATTTGGCTGTATAGGCAGAGTATACGGTGGATGATAGGGAAAGATGAATGGAATAATTACGAATCCAAGATGGCTGGCACGCATAATAAACAGACTGTGCAACAGCCACGATTTCCGATCCTGCTTTCCTTCCAGATAGCGTGCGGACGGGATGCTTGTCAGCGCCTGAATCAGTGCGGGCGCGGAAGTCAGAATGCCGATCAGTGCCGCCGAAGCACCCAGCCGCACCGCAAAGAGACTGTTGAAAGTCGTGATCGCACCCAAAACGGCGGCGAAAAGGATTTCCAGATATAGATAGCGGATATTTGCTTCTGTGACATTTGCAGGCGTGGTGAATTTGATGCGTTCGCGTATGTTCGTTAGTATCATGACTTTGGGCTTGTGAAATGCGGTATATATTAATTAAACACCTGATTTACAGCGCCGATTTGTACGTTCACCTGACAAAAACCTTTTTGTAACGACTTTGAAATTTGATCCAAAAAGGGGCTTGACCATAGGGAAAGGTGGTGTATACTAACCCACATACGAGCAAAACGCGGTGTGCGACGAAAGAAACACAAT
>CAYSOC010000304.1:0-1822 GCA_964432445.1 uncultured Anaerolineaceae bacterium | reverse complement strand
ATCACCTGGATATGCTTTTCTATTCATCCTTCCAGTTTACCAAAGTCCATGACAGACTCTAGAGGATACTTTTCAGACCCGGCGCTAAAGCACCGGGGCGTTTAGGCGGTTATTTGGAAAGGCGTTCGCCGCCAAGCCGAATCACGCCGGGCCAACCCTCGCGGCGGAAGGTATCCACCATATTTTGCTCTTCGCTATCTAGGTCAACTTCAAGAAGTCGCAATGCTGGATTGTCAGATAGTCCAATTAGATAATCTGCACTTGTATTTAATTTCTCAGCAATTATTTTCAACGACCCCGAAGTTGGATCGCTTAAATCGTTTTCGTAGCGATAGATCATATTTGATGCCAAATTGCACATTCGAGAGAGGTCTCGTTGAGATAATCCAGCCTTTTCTCGAAGTTCTTTCAGACGCTCTGTGCGCAAAGACATATGACTTTCAATTATTGATGATGAAGTTCTATTGCATAGTACATAAATAGTGCTACAATGTATACATATATGTATCACATGGCGGTTCTTCGGGAAAAAGTTCACCGCCATGAGTTAACAGAAAGGACTTCTGTCGATGCGAATTGTAGCTCAATCCGTTAGTATTTCATATTCCCCGTTTCTGGCGTTGCCTGCGCCACGTATCGCGGGTTTACTCCCTGCGCCAAAACCGCCACCACTGCCGACGTTCAGCTATGCCAATTCGCGCCTTGCGGAATTGAATTCATCGCAACAGCGCGCGTTATTTTCTGCGGCAACTCTGTTATTCGATATCGCCGTGCGTCACCAGTCGGGCGAGATGTCCGACCATGCGCTCAATACCGCGCTGGCGGCGTTTCGGCGGGCAATGACCGGTCAGCCTGCGCGTCCCATGAATCCCGCTGCCTTCGCTGCCGAGATGGATGTACCGCTGTTGCAATTCCTCATGGAAAGCGGGCTGGCATGACCGAAGAGGAGTACAAGGCATTGCTCCGCAAGACGAACCGCGAAGCCCGGCAGGTGGTGAAGTGGCTCGATCAGGCTATCGACCTCGTGAAACTGTGGGAAAAGGAACCGGAGCGGATTCCGCTGGAACTCGCGCGCCACAAGGATCAACTGTTGATGGCCTATAGCAGGTATCGTATTCTGGAAACGAAAATAGATTTGCTGATCAAACTGGTGGAGCGTCTGATGACGCAGCAGCAAAGCGCGAAGGATGCGTTCAACATGGGCTGGGAAGCGCGGATGGTCGAACTGCTCTCACCGTTGAACGGCGAGGAGTACGACGCGGTACGACGAGCAGTACACTCGGCTATCCTCGCCAACGATGACACCATTCCATTTTAGGATTGTTGGGATAGAGCGCAAACGGTTTGGAATCCAGCGCCCGAACAACCTTCGGATTCCAAACCACTAATAGTTGAAGTTATCCTTCGCCGCTGAGGAAATCGGCAACGCGCTCAAAGAAGCCTTTGCCAGATTTGGCAGTTTCGGCCTTCGTACTCGTCCCAAAGGTGGCGCTGAGTTCCTGAAACAGGCGCTTTTGATCGGCGGTGAGTTGGGTAGGTACTTGCACCTGAATCACTACGAGTTGATCGCCGCGTCCGCTGCTGGAGCCATCCGAACGCACGCGCGGCGCACCGTGTCCACGCAGTCGGATCACCTTGCCGCTTTGTGTGCCGGGCTGAATATCAAGCTGCTCGTCACCATCAACAGTGGGAACGGTCAGGTTCGCGCCCAGCGCCGCCTGTGCCACGTTCAACTGAATATCGAGGAGAATATCGTTTTCCCGGCGTCGGAAAATTTCGTGTGGCAACACCTTGATGAATACCTGTAAATTGCCGTTTGGTC
>CAYSOC010000303.1:0-2082 GCA_964432445.1 uncultured Anaerolineaceae bacterium | reverse complement strand
AACTGCAATGCGTGAGGGGATTCAATCGACTATTCATGAGGCGTCAACCGATCCAGTAGACTCATTTGATAAATTAGCGCTCTCAAATGCCGCCGGGCAATTGTCCAGCGCCGCCGAAGGGCTGAATCGAGCAGCACTCAAACAGGATGCCAACCTGCGCCAACAGCATCTGGAACAGCGCCTTGCCCGCACCGAAGGGGCGTTTTCGGTACAAGGTGCAGATAACATCGCAGCGGTACTGGCAAATACACTAATCGGGATACGTGCCGATAGAGCAACCAGCCCTGACCTGACTTTCGACAACAGCGCGCTGGCGAAACGTATAACTCAGGCCACAGGGACGGAGCTACTCGACAATCGTATCCCAATGAGTGGCGGAGACATGGCGCGCTACGGTCTGTTCATGAACAAGGCACTGGAGATGAATCTGACAGGTAACGATGCAACACAACTGATCCAGGAAGTAAAGTCCTCGCCAGATGCAGGTTTTTCACAACCGATACGCACGGAAATTACAGCACGATTGGTTGGTTCTGGCGGGCATTCGGCACGGAGTGCAGAGGCAGCCCTTGATGAACTGGAACATCTGACGCGAATGCTGCCCGATACTCTGACTGTATATGGTTCGCGGATCGTCGTGGTAGACGAAGAGGGATCACTGTCAGCCCCAACCGACGAAGAAAAACAATAAATTCTGCGATGTTCTGCGCCGATTTCCGCGCTCTGTTTCGTATCAGTTCAGGTATCCTGCATCCTGTTCGTGATATTCCCTGAGAAAGGAAATCGCTCGACATGAAAAAGTTGTTTCTCTCCGCGTTGGTAGCTGTGGCATTGTTCGCGCCTTATAGCTACACCCGTCCGGCGAAGGTGGTGTCCCCGCCCACAGCCGCGCGCTGTGATGTAAATCACTGCACGTAGCCATCTGATCTCCCTCTGTTTGTAAGGCAAGGGCGCGTTCTGCTTCGGTAGGCGCGCTCGTTTTACAGGAAGAA
This sequence comes from uncultured Anaerolineaceae bacterium, assembly GCA_964432445.1. Classification (GTDB taxonomy): domain Bacteria; phylum Chloroflexota; class Anaerolineae; order Aggregatilineales; family UBA2796; genus JBBRMW01. The sequence continues at coordinate 1,090 of CAYSOC010000303.1, read as the reverse complement.
AAGACTTATGACAACTACACCAGCGATTGACCCCACGCTGTACCGATCCGTTGATGCTTTACGAGTGCTACCTGAAGCTGATCTGACTGCGCTTTGGGAAGTCGTACCTACAGATCGCCAGCAATACTATCAGCGAATGTATGCCGGGGAAGTAAATCGGGAAAAGGCGAGCAGTTCCGATTTGGCAGAATATGAGGCGGTCAGCCGGTTAATCGCCAAATATCAGGAGACCGGGTTGATTCCGCTCGGTGAATACTGGCTGGCAACGCCGGAACGCATTCAACAGTTGGTACGCGATGGACTGCTTGCGGAGAGTACCACCGTCAGGACTGGAAAGCCTGCTTCAAAACAATGGTTGCCATTTATGTTCGTGGGCGCAGGGATAATCGCTGTGGCGATGGTATTCATCACCGGAGCGCGGTTGTCGAGCATCGGCAAGCCTGTCACAGCACTTCAAACCCTGACGATCCCACCCATACCGCAACGTTCCAGCACGCCTATCCTGACCCCTACATTGACACCGCTGGCACTGGAAAATCAGGATGCAATCATTCGTGGCGGAACAGACCGCAATGTCGGGAACATCGCCGCCTTTCCCATTTCACTCAAAGTGTTTCCCGCTGATAGTAGCCAACCACGTGTATTTGTGGTGCAGCGTAAAGTCGTCGACACCGCCGAATGGCAGTTTGACCCGAACCCAGACACTGCCAGCTATATTGCTGGATTATCAGCACGCCCGGTTATTGGCATTCCTTATTCCGAAGAGAATGAGGCACTGTTTAAGAAGTCAGGTGCAGCCTCGATCTTTACGCTGCAACTGAATACAGGCGCGACCTTGCGCTTTCGCTTTGTAAACCAAAATGAAGTACAGCGCAGTGAGACCAGCCCCTTTCGACAGTCTGGCACAGGGTTAATCCTGGTGCTTATCGGGCAACGTGACGAGACGGGCGCACCAACTGCAATTCGGCAAATGATTGTGGCGAATTACTGGCCGGAACAGGAAGTTTCAGGAGATGGTGCATTGATCCCAATTGATGGGACGCCGTTCCCAATAATCACCCCTGTCCCTACGGCTACTCTTGTCGAGCGA
>CAYSOC010000302.1:0-2195 GCA_964432445.1 uncultured Anaerolineaceae bacterium | reverse complement strand
CTTCCACATTCATAGCATAGATATAGGCTTCGTCCGGCAGTTCGCGGTTAAGTTCCACGCATTTCTGAAACAGCGTGATAACCGCGCGCATGAGTGCTTCGGTTTCGCGGTTCTTCTTCGATGTCTCGTTGATGACGCGCGCCCGTACCTTGATATACGGTTCTTTGGAGATGTACTTGACAATCTCCACGCGCCGCCGACCCTGCGCCAGTGCGCTGGTAGTATTATCTGGCATCCGCAACGGACGCCCTACCGCGATTTCCGTACCGAAGCGGTACAGATCATCTTCGCCGGGTTCGCTGACTTCGGCGTCTTTTTGCGCCACACCAATGATGGTTTGCTGCTGCTGGTGCGCGGCGGTGATCGCCGCCAGCGAACGATCCCGCCCGACAAACAGCGGCGTGATCATGTTCGGATAGACGACCAGATCGCGGAGCGGTACAAGGATCGCCTCGAATTCTCCGTTAGCGTCGGTTTCGGCGCTCTTGATGGTGTAAAAGTCGTTAATTCCAGGCCCTAGCATAGTGCTTATCCTTCTGCCGATTCCAGCAGCGTTGTTTCATCTGAAAGTGAGGAGAGATAGGCGGCGCGCATGACCGGGAGGCCAAGTGCATCCCGCATCGCGCCGACGATTGAAAGTGAACCTGTTGCCAATGTGACCGGGCGACGCAGCAGGCGAACCATATCCAGCGCAGAATCCACACCTGTCGCACGGTGCAACCTTCCTGTATAGCCTGCTTCGGCAGCTTTTTCCGCAAGAACATCGACGCTGAATGCACGTGGTCCGCGCGCTGGAATCAGTATCAGATCGTCCGTGAGGGGCAACAGCGCGGCGTACATCCCCGCTACATCCTTATCATTGAATGCCCCAAAGACGAGGGTCAGGCGTTCCTTTGGGAATATGGATTGAATGGTTTCCGCGAGGCGTTGCGCCGATTCTGCGTTATGTGCCGAATCCAGAATAATGTATGGATCGCGTGCCACGATCTCGAAACGTCCCGGCCAGTTGACTGAAGCGAACCCTTCGCGGAGCGCCTTGTCAGGAATCTTCAAGCCGGATTCGCGCACTTTTTCGAGCGCGGCGCGTGCTACCGCGAGGTTGATCGCCTGATGCGGACCGAGCAAAGGAAGCTGATAGTCCTCTACCGCGTTATTGTACGTAATCCGAATATGCTGCACGTCCAGATTGGTCGAAATGGATTCAGCTTCCCAATTGTCGCCAATGATTGTTAATGGCGAACCGCGTTCGGCGGCGATGCGTGTCAGTGTTTCCAGTGCGTCGGCACGTTGTGGAGCGCTCACAACAGGCGCTCCTGGCTTGATGATCCCGGCTTTCTCATAGGCAATTTCCGGGAGCGTATTGCCAAGCAGGTGCATATGATCGAAGCTCAGACTGGTGATCACCGAAACAACAGGTTGCTTGATCACGTTCGTCGCGTCCAGACGCCCGCCGAGGCCAACTTCGACAACGGCAATATCGACGGCTTCCCGCGCGAAATATTCAAAAGCAATCGCCGTGATCACTTCCCAATAGGTGATTCCCGCAATCGCTTCCATATGCGGCTTCATATCGCTCACAATCGCAGCAAAGGTTTCTTCCGGGATCAGGTGATCGCTGACGCGAAAACGTTCCCGAAATTCCTGCAAATGGGGCGAGAGATAAAATCCGGTTTTATAACCAGCGGCGTTCAGAGCGCTATAACAGAGCGCTGAAACCGAGCCTTTGCCCTTTGTTCCAGTCACATGAATGATTGGATAGCGTTCCTGCGGATTATCGAGCGCGGCAAGCAAGGCACGCGGACGATCCAGGCTGATCACTTCCGGCGTATAGCCCGGTGGCTGTTGCGCCTCGTAGTTCAGCAAATTGTGGACATATTGCAGAGCCTCGGAATAGCTCAGGCGCATTCATATCCCTTTCAACGGCGAACAGATATTTTACTACACGCCGGGGGTTGCGCCTATAGTTCCGTCTGTAAAATTTACGTAAGCGAAATAATGCGAGGGGCTGGTAGAATGAAGACTTACCATAGAAGATAAATCACGTTGAAGTGTCGTAATCTGTTATCCATAATTAACGAAAGAAATGTTTTTCAATTTTCAGCCAAAACTTTTATCGCCAGGAACAAATGAAGGAGATGTAACTAGCGACCGGACACTGAACGGATGAGCGAGAGGAATGGACTTGAAAGAGGAGA
>CAYSOC010000301.1:0-2295 GCA_964432445.1 uncultured Anaerolineaceae bacterium | reverse complement strand
CCGACCGCACGATGGCTCACTAAAGATCCTGCTGGATTTATTGACGGACCAAATCAGTTTCTGTACGTCGCAAATAGTCCGGTAAACGCTGTTGACCCATCGGGGTTGGTAGAATTGTTCATGCCTCCCACTCCTCAGAAATGTGCCGATGTCGCATACTACATTTCACTAAATGCTTCGCTTACAGGGTACGTTGGATATGACTGGACGCTATGGCAGCACTATACTATGTCAAGCGAAAGGCCTCTTAAACTAACCATCGATGCTTTCGATCCATTTGGTAATTGCATACGCGACTTGCGGCGAGCGATGTTTTCAAGTTTCGGAATTGCAGGAACGACCATATTTGGAGATGTAGCACGTCTATCAAGGTCTATTGGATGCAATCGATCTGGGACACTTCGCCGAACCGTGTCGAAGCAGTGCACGAGCATGCTCACTCGAATGATAAACAGCTACAGGATGAGCTTTACTGCAACGGTGACCATTTCCAAAAAGTGTATCGGGTGTTTATGTGTAGGGACTTCGGTGCAGCTGAATGAGCGGTTCCTTGCAGAAGACAAAACGGATTTCAATCCCGGCGACGCCTTCCCTGTGCTCACGGGAAATCCACTTGATCGCGTTGCTTATATCTCAGACGATCTCGTGAATGCGTGCAATTTGGGGAAAGCGTTCGATGTATCGGCTGAAATTGACAAAGACATCGGGAGCTGGACGCATGGTTGCGTCTAGATTTGGGCGAGAAATGCTGGGACTAGAATCCATTATTATTGTGGTCTGGATCACGAGTGCACTTATGCAGGGATGCATGGGTGCACCGGACGGCAACTACCGGCCAACAGAAATAGTTGGTGGATTTTGTCTCATTAAAACATCAGCGGATCAGGTGATCATTTCGGAGGATCCTCGAATTGGAGGTGCGCCGATGATTCCAGCTAAGGTGGTGCAAGTTGCTGTCATCGGCAAAATGATTCTCGCCAAGCAAATTGCGGAAAGTGGGGGATCGCCCACAGCATCTAACGGTAAGGAAGGGCTGTGGATGCTTGATACGAAAAGTCGCACTTTGGACGGTCCCATGTCTCAATCAGAGTTTGATGAAATTGTAAAGACACGATTTTCCGGACAATCAATTACCTTTGCTGATGCAGAGTCGCTTCTTCGGCGAGCGCGTGAGTGAATGTGCCCTGAAGTGTAGTGGTCCTGTACTGGTGTAGGGGTCCAGCGATCTTTGCGCCGCGGAGGTTGGGAGTTATGCGGAGCTTGGGAACGCGCGTGCTGTAGTGGTGTAGTGGTCCAGCGATTCTTGCGCACCGGAGAATGGTCAGAATGCGAAAGCTGAAGCAAGGCGTGTTGAACTTGCGAGTCAATCGCACGTGCTGATTTGCGACGCGATGAGCGAGGAATCAGTCGGTTCTTTAATAATTCATCATGCAAAAACTCCGCCAGCACGACGTGGGCGCGCACGCGGAGCGCGGCAGCCGCAGACGGGCGCCGGCTGCGCTCTACGCGGCGCGACGCAGCCGGACGATCGGCAGGCGCCGTTTCCCGTCGACGAACGTCACGTCGAGCGTGAACCGATCGCCCGGTCTTCCGGCGACGAGCGCCTGTGTAATGGCGTATGGTCCAAAAACTCATCCGATGCTTTCAAAGCTGAAAAACCGACGGAATAGCGACTCAGAAAGCTCGAACTTCGTCCGAACAGGGCCGTTCTGGGTGCGCCGGGATGCCTCGGGTCGGGCGAAAATCGCCTTCTGCGATGGCAGCGCGCAGCCGCGACCGCTGACGCGCCTCGATGTGCTGGCCTGTCGAACCTGTTCAAGCCGCGCGGCGCTGGTAGTACTTGAGCATGCCGCCCAACCGCTCGCGACACTCGATCTCGCCTTCCACGGAGCCAACACCGCCGCCGGGATCAATCAGCCTGTTGTCCAAGCCTTGATGGTTCCGCTCAACGTGATAATGAGCAACGAAGGATTTGATTGCGTTTTGAAGCATGCCCTCGCCGAACGGAATGATTCGCGCGAGACACTCCTCCTTGATACTTCGCACGAACCGCTCCGCGTAGGCGTTCAAATTCGGACTATGCGGCGGCAGCACCACCGGCTTGATGCCAGAGCTCTTGAGCACATCCTTGAACTTCGCACAGAACTTCGTGTCGCGATCCATCAGCAAGTATTTTTTCCCAAGCAGCGGCCCGTCGATGGCGTCAGTCAAATTGCAGGCGACCTGCCGCATCCAGCCCTCGTGCGGGTTCGGCGTGATCCCCGCGATCGACACGCGCCGGCTGGCCAGGCCCAT
>CAYSOC010000300.1:0-2356 GCA_964432445.1 uncultured Anaerolineaceae bacterium | reverse complement strand
AATCTTCGGTACGCTTGTCTTTCGGGCGTGTGAAAATTTCTGCTGTCGCGCCGTATTCCACGAGGCGTCCGACGCGCTTGTCATCCGCCAGCATGAACGCCGTTTTGGACGAAGTACGCGCGGCCTGTTGCATATTGTGGGTTACGATGATGATGGTGTAATTGGCGACCAGTTCCTGCAACAGTTCTTCGATCTTGAGCGTAGCAATCGGGTCAAGCGCGGAACAGGGTTCATCCAACAGGAGGACTTCCGGCTCTACGGCTACCGCACGGGCGATGCACAGACGCTGTTGCTGACCACCAGAGAGCGATGCCCCTGACGCATTCAGTTTGCCTTTAACTTCATCCCAGAGCGCAGCCGCACGCAAACTCTTTTCAACAATTGCGTCGTATTCCGCTTTGGACCGATGCACCGCATTCAGCTTTAATCCGGCAATCACGTTGTCATAGATAGAGAGCGTCGGGAACGGATTTGGTTTCTGAAAAACCATCCCGATCCGGCGACGAATGCGTACCGGGTCGGCGTCTGGTGCATAAATGTTTTCGCCATCCAGCACAACCTCACCAGACGCCCGCGCATGGCGGATCACTTCGTGCATCCGGTTCAGACAGCGAATCATCGTGGATTTGCCACAACCGGAAGGCCCAATCAATGCTGTGATCGTGTTGGCTTCAAAATTGATGGATACATCAGCAACAGCATGTGTACTACCATACCAGGCATTCAGATTACGCACATACAACGGGACGCCTTGCCGCCGGATTTCGACCTGTTCAGGGGCTTCTGCCACTTGCGGAAGTGGGGTATTGATTGCCATAGTTTGTCCTCTAGCTTTCCACGCGCGATTTACTGGTGATGGCGCGTACCAGGATGCTCAAAAATGCGATGACGATCACCAGAACCAGCGTACCTGTCCACGCTTTCGGGACAAGCTGTGGATCGCCGGACGAAGCATATTTATAGATACGCACAGGGAGCGCGTCCATCGGTTGACCCAGATCGGTACTCAGAAAATCAGAACCGAGGATGGTCAATAACAGGGGAGCGGTCTCGCCCGCTGCACGCGCAATTGCCAGCATAATACCCGTTGCCAAACCGCCAGAAACTGTCGGCAGGACAATCCGCAAGACGACTCTCCATTTCGGCATTCCGAGTGCTAGCCCCGCCTCTCGCAAAGTGTCTGGCACGAGTTTCAGGATTTGTTCTACCGAGCGTGCCACAATGGGGATCATGATTACCGAGAGCGCCAAAGCACCCGCAAACCCGCTATATCCCTGAAAAATTGGCAATACTGCGAATTTGCCGATCAGGAACGCCAGAATGAACAATCCAACGACAATTGAGGGCAAACCTGCCAGCAGGTCGATGGAAAAATCTACAATCCGCGCCAATGTGCCGCGCCCATATTCTGCCAGATAAATCGCGGTAGCAATCCCAATCGGGACGGCGATAATCGCCGCAACAACAAGGATCATCACCGTTCCAACGATGGATTGCAGTACGCCGCCTGTTACCGTTCCATCCAGATTGGCTTGTGTTGTCTGCGTGAAAAACTCCGGTGTGAGCGCTGCGATACCGTTCACAATAATGTAGAGCAGCAGCAAAAACAGTGTTGAGACGGAAATGATTGTCAGCGTGCCGAGGATGCCCGCCGCGAGGCGATTGGTGAACGCGCGGCGCGAATATCTCAGTTTTTCGCCTGCGGTGATTCCAATGGTTGGTGTGTGTGGTATAGGTTGTGCCTGTGCCATAATATTTCCTATCGCCGTTTTGTGGTTCGTGCGATCAACCAGCGTGAGAACAGGTTGATAGAGGATGAAACGATCAATAAGACCAGCCCCATTTGAATAACTGCGCTTGCCTGTACCCGGTCTCCGAGTGCTTCACCGAACTGATTGGCGATGAAACTTGCCAGCGAGGATGTGGATTGGAAAATCGAACCAGATAATTGGGAAGGACGGGCGTTACCAATCGTCATGGTAACTGCCATCGTTTCCCCGATTGCACGCGCCAGACCGAGCATTGCCGCGCCGACAATACCGGTACGGGCATATGGCAAAACGGCTTTCTGGATCGATTCCCACTTGGTCGCGCCGAGTGCCATCATGCCTTCTTTCTGGAGTCGTGGCACTTGTCGGATCACTTCGCGGGAGAGCGCCATAATCGTCGGCAGAATCATGATCGCCAGAATCAGGCTGGCAGTAGCAATATTTGTTCCAGTCAGTGGGCCGGAGCGTCCGAATAGAAAGATATATTGCCCGATGGAATCGCGCACGCCCTGATAGACGTTATCTTTCAAAAACGGCGCGAGGATGATAAATCCGAAAACGCCGAAGGCCACGCTGGGAATCGCCAC
>CAYSOC010000299.1:0-2370 GCA_964432445.1 uncultured Anaerolineaceae bacterium | reverse complement strand
ATTGCAAACACAAATATGCTGCCGGGCTGAAATAGTTTTAAGATTACTGTTGGAGCAAATCCGTCTGCCGCAGTACCAACCGGAACGGTGACGGCATACCCTTTGATCGTTAACGTGTCGACCGCCGCCACGCCGATCTTGGCTGTTTCTATACTTCCATCTTTAATTTTCGCGGCGTCAATATATACCCCCGGCTGAACTGTCCGGCCATTTGCGGTCGTCGGGGTTGTGATTACGATGAACGGTATGCTTATTCTTTTGCATCTGGACTGTTCTTGTTGTATGTTGGCGAGACGATTGAGAACCGATCGGCGCGAATCATAAATTCACTAGCGGGATCCGTTGCGCTGGACGCAGCCAAACCGAATCCGCTTACGTTCCCATTCAAGTCAATTTTTACCGTATATTGACCGAATAAGCGTCCATCAGCATCGGTGCGCGCTGTTTGCTCAGTTTCTATCGCGGCGGTATTGCCATCGACGGTTGCCTGCAAACTATCTGTTGTGGTGGTTAATGCGGCAACATCATTCGCTGTTGTTGTTTGTTTTGGATAAGCGAAATGCTGCTATTCACGCTCGCATACTGCGTATTCACCAGCTGAGTGATTGCGCTATCGCCATTTACCCGCTGGGTGGTTTCCTGCTGTATAGCCGTCTCTGAATTACCTACCCGCACCCCAAGATTGGTAACGCTGACCTGAATTGCTGTGTCGCCATCGATGCGCGATTGACGGTCATTATTGGCAACAATTTCAATTTCTCCGATCTGGTCAAATATTCCGCCCGGCTTGTCGATGAAATCCACCCGCTCACCAAGTGTGCGAAATAGAGAAGAATTTATGATCTGCGCTTGAAGATCCGATAGGATTCCATCGATATCTCCCGGCTTAATCCCTGGAATTGAATTTTCTCCAGAACCTGCACTTTCACCAGAACTTACTTTATCCAGAAATGATTTCAAAGTCTGTGCGCTACTTCCCGAACCGATACGCAAATTTTCTATATCATTTTTAGTAATAAAAGCATTATCACCGTTTCCTGTTACTCCATTGCGTACATTGATACCATCCACAATCGCGCGCAGTACCGTTCGTGTATTTTCATCGGAAATTAAATTAAGAATCCCGTCAGGGATGCCGGGAATACCCTTTGATCGATCAGTGGTCATAATCCAGCCAGCTCCCTGAATGTCTGAGCGATGCGCAATTCACGGAATCTGCCATTACCTGTTATTTTTATCTTGTATCGATCTGACCGATATCCTGATGGCAACCTGAAATCAGTCTGTCCTGTTTCCACCGCTTGAGTATGCTTGAGTTGATATTCAAACAATCCGGTTGCGGAGTTTTTCAAGTACGCCCATAGCTGTATGGTCCAGCTTCCCTCTACAATTGCCTGGGCTGTTCCGAAATTAACCGGTTGAAACAAAACTTTCTCAGCAGATTGCCAAGTCGCGTTTTGCAATGAACCACCAGAGAATTGGTACAGTTTATTGCTATTCATGTAATAGAACTGATCCGATAATGGGCTGACGATATGACACTTCGCCATGAATTCAGGCAATTCAGTCATGCTGCCGCCCGCTTCATCAAAGCGAATCATGAATGGCGTAAATGCGCTATTGTGTGAGTAGACAACTAAGCGTCCATCCCATACAGCAAACCGCATTGAAGATAATCCGCTGCCATATCTCTGGCGCCACACATCGCGCGTGAAAAAAATCTGACTCTCCAGCAGGCTACCCGTAGCACCATTGATCGTCACAAGCCCGTCATGACTTGCGTACACGATTAACCCGTCAACAATGGCAATTGACCACTTGGAAACACCTGCCAGATCGACATTAATCCTGCCGACTGTCATTGAGTCCGGCGAAACACCAGAAACAATATACGGCTGCGCCCTGGTGGTGATGATAGCTCCGGAGCCTGATACGACTCCACCCGTAATTTCATTTGGCAGTGGTTTAGCATATTCCGGAGGCCATGCCCAGGGTTTGTACGGCCCAGAAAAATACAAATTATTCTGATACGCCATCATCATGATGCCATTTGGCAGCATGATTAGACCGCCCGTAAGCGGGGGAGCATAGTAATTTGCAGATGACAGCACTTCATTAAGCAACGCGCCGTCGACATTATCCTTAAACACGACAGTGCCCGATATCGATAACACGTTGATCGATCCGACATAGTAAAAATCAGTAACATCCGCACCCGATGGAGTGCGATAGATGCGTATTTCTTTCAGCGGCGCGAAATCGGCAAAATCGTCTTTTACTACCGTGACATCGACCTCGAATGTTGGTATCAGCGTGGTAATGGCATACCCGCTAGGCGGTCCCTCTTCGTTATAGATATTCACATACGTG
>CAYSOC010000298.1:0-2521 GCA_964432445.1 uncultured Anaerolineaceae bacterium | reverse complement strand
CAGCAGGGTCTCCGGCGTCACGATGGTGGCCACTTCCGCCAGGATGGCCCGTCCCAACCCCTTCGCCCTAACGGCCAACCGGCGGCGCTGATTGTCGTTCAAGCGAAGTGGCTTGCCGCCGAGTTGTTCCCGGAGGACTCGGTTTTCCTCGCGCAAATACTCAATTGCGTTCAGCTGGCGCTGGTTCATCCAGCCCGCCAGTGAGATCAGTAGGAAGCGGAATGGGTCCAGGAACTTTGACATCGGGTCGTCTCATTATCGACGACGCCAGGGATCATCTCCCGCTGTTTCAGACAGATCGAGTTTCCGGGCCATACGGGGTGGCGCTGCACCGATTCCTGGCTGGGAATCACGATGTTGCCACCGAGAACGTTCTCGTTGTTATCGGTGCCGTCGAGCGTCATGTTCCTGGCTCCGTTCGGCTGGCCGTTCGAGTTTATCGCGAGCGAGCCCTGCGGGTTTTCCGCCAAGCCCGTCATGCCCGTGATACTCGCTCCCCTTTCCGCGGGAATAACCTGACCCCAAATAGCCGCCTTCTAATCTTACATCAATGAACGGTGTACGTCTTGTGATTTACGCCGATGTTCGTCAGGATGAGCGACTTCCAGGGTCGCGGCAAACGTGTAGGCATTTGGTTAATTCCCGACGGCGTAATATTCAATCCGCCGAAACCGTAAATTAACGACTGCAGGAAACCGCCGGCCGCAGTTGCAAAGTAGACGTTATCGTTCTTTGCACTTTCTGCGAGGACGCCGAAGGGCGGGCGCTCCGTTGCGCTGTATCCGTTTCTGAACAAAGTGTAGGCTTGATCAGTCATGCCCAATCTGGCAAAAAGGGTTATGAAGATAGAAGACACCTCGCCTGGTTGTACGCTCCCCTTAGGGTCTGGCGATAGGGCTATGTATCGCTTGATTTCTTCCGGATCGGTAAGGTCATGCAGCGGATATGCAAGCATCAAAACGTGCCTATTTACTGTGTTGGAATCGGTCTGGGCTGCATTGTGTTTGATAAGGCCATTCGGAAAACGCAGGATCGGAATATTGTCCCGTACGATTGCCCAGTCTGGATTTGAATCTGTTCCGAGGACTTTGCCGGCGGCTATCGCGTTAGCCAGGTTTTCACGCGCGGTAGCATTAGTCCAAGCGTCGTCGCATATGTTCTTTTGGCTTTCGTCGGCGCCGACAATACTACATATATTGAACTGTTTTGGTCCGTTCCGGGTGACGCGGCTGGCCCAAAAGTCTGCTGTCGCCTGCAGTATCGGCCATCCACGATTCTTGAGCCACGCCTTATCTTGTGTGACTTCATAATACTGCCATGCAGCGATGCCGATATCCGCCGTGATATGTTGCTCCATGAGGCCAGTGAGGCAGCAAAGAGGTGTGTCTTCATCGCCGCTGGCGGCACTTTCCCAAGGGAACATCGCTCCCCGGTAACCGTTCGCGACGGCATTTTGGCGGGCAGCCCCCAGGCGTTCGAAGCGATACTCCATCAACGACTCCGCCATTTCCGGGTGCAACGCAAGCAACACAGGAAACATCCAAGTCTCGCTATCCCAGAAGACGTGGCCGTTGTAGCCGCGTCCGCTCAGACCCATCGGGGACAGCGCTGTCGCCCCGCCCGCTCGCGTAAACGCATAGAGATGGTAGATCATTGCGTGGACGTTGCGTTGGGTTTCGTCATCACCTTCGATGACGACGTCACTGCGCCAGAGATCGTCCCAGGCACGATTATGTTGCGCTATGAGACCCTCTCCCCCCACAAGCGTCGCGAGGAGGGTGAGACGTTCCGCTTCGTTCCTCGGATTCGCGTTCTGGACAGAAGTGATCGTCGAACCAACAGCCACGAAATGATATGTGACACGCGCGTCCAGGTGCTTCGTGAAGGTGATCGCTTGTGCACCTTCCGCAGTGACGATATCGCGTACGCTGGAGTTTTCGGCAACTGTGTCGAATAGAAACGCGTGCGACGCCGCCAGCAGATGTTCTCCCGAAGAGTTATGCGCCGTGGCCGTGACCATCGCCAAGGGCACCGGTGGCGTACGAATGTCCTGAAAACGGCGACTGGTGTATTGGACATCGCGAGCTTTGGGAGGCGCCTCGGGATTGACCGTGGCAGTAATGTCGATGGGCTGCTTCGCAGTAATCGTCACTTCCACCAAGGCGGTGTACGGCAGTTGACGCAGCGCATACCAGGTGTAGCTCACCGAAGCCTTATCCTGGTAGTCGAAAGAGGTTGTCATCGTCCCATGCTTCAGGTTCAGCGCCTGACGCAGGTGGGTTACCTGTTGTGCTCGGTTAACACCGGTGCCGTCAATGGCCAGCGCCATATTCACCACGTTGAAGGCGCGGTGAATTACATCGACGTTCGCCGGACCACCATGGGAGAATCCCTGAGCACGGTCGTAGACTCCCTGCATCCACACAGCACCGCAGCTGAACGGATCAGGTGCGGAAACCAGCCCCAAAATTCCGTTGCCTGCTGTATCTCCGAAATATCGCGCGCCGGGTGCGATATCAGC
>CAYSOC010000297.1:0-2603 GCA_964432445.1 uncultured Anaerolineaceae bacterium | reverse complement strand
TTATCGTGGACCCCTTAGCCCGATCCATGCCCGGAGGCGACGAGAACAGCGCCCGCGATGTGACGCTCTATATTGACGCCTGTAACCAGTTAATGGATGAATTCGCGTGTGCCACAATACTCGTACACCACATCGGTAAATCCGGCTTTGTAGAGCGTGGCAGTACCGCCCTGCGTGCTTCGTGCGACATGATGATCCGCATCAGCACCGAGGATGATACAACCCTGGTCGAATGCAGCAAGACCAAAGACCGCGAACCATTCCCCACCGAATACATGAAGCTGGTACAGGTCGATCTCCCCATCGGAACAGGGGCATGGCTCATGCCTGGCGAACGTGTGGTACAGGATGATCACCGGATCACCGGGACGCAGCAGACCATCCTGGACATGCTGGCGATGGAAATCCACAGCGAAGGCTGTTCACCGGGCGAGATTGAAGCCTACACCGGAATCACGCACGGATCGACCACCCGCGCCCTCAATACCCTGTTAAAACGTGGTCTGATCTCCAAAGTGCGACCCGGTACATATGCTATCACCGCCCAGGCCATTGCACAGATCGCCCAAACCGATCTGGACGCCGCTCAAACCGATCTGAACACCCACCAAACCGATCCAGATCGGTCTGTCTTAGGCTCAGATCGGCCAGATCGGGCAGATCGGATCGAAAAAACGGGAGCAGTTAATCAGAATGTCGTGCGATCTGACCGATCTACCCGATCTGAGCGTAAAACACCCGATCTGGACAGCCAGCAAACCGATCTGGATACCGATCTACCCGATCTGAACGGCTATCAGACCGATCTGGACAGTCACCCGGTCACCCGCCCCGGACGCCTGGAGCAACTTGCCCTGATTCAACCGCCCACCCGGTACGAGTGAGGGGGAAATCATGGACGCCGAAGAAACTTTTAACTGGCTTGAAGAACTGGCAAATCATTCAATTGTGACGGAAAACAGCGTCACGATTGAAGAGAATGCTGTCACGATTGAAGCGTCAATTGTGACGGAAAACAGCGTCACAATTGAAGAACCGCAAAAAAAACGACGCCAGTACAAGCAGAAATTTGGTGATTTTTGCATCGTTTGCAACACCTTTTTTCCAGCCAAAACATCAAAGAAAAAGACCTGTTCGGATGTGTGTCGGTCACGATTGACGAGGCAACGCCGAAAGGCGCAGGAGGTCGAACAGGAGGTACTTTGGGCGTTGGGCGATCTGCAAAAGATGTCACGATCCGACGATAAGGTACTACGCAAAAAGGCTAAGGTCATCCTCTCGCAAATCCGCGAGCAGGTCATCATGACGTGTGAGGAGGTAGGAGTTAAATCATGACCACCGTGAAGGAAGCCATCCAGATATTTATCGACACGCGCAAGGCAGGCCGCCGTGCCAATACGACCATTATCTGGTATGGCTACATGCTCAATCCGTTTGGAGAACGCTATAACATGCGCTTGCGGGATGTGAAAACCAGAGAGATCGCCCGCTGGCTGGTGCAAACCAGCGAGGGCAAGGCCGAAGCTACCGCCAGCGACAAGCACCGCGCCCTGGCGGTATTCTGGAAATGGGCAGCCGATGTTTACAACATCCAGAACCCCATGCGCGGGATTCCCAAACCCAACCCCGGCAAGCTACCCCCCAAAGCGATCCGGATTGAAACCTTGGACGCTATTCTAAAGGTATGCGGGGAGGATGCTATCGGGCATCGCAACCGGGCGATTTTGCTTCTCATGGCCGATACCGGGTTACGCGCCTCGGAATTGATTGCGGTGAATCTGGACGACATCAAGGACCGGATGATTATTGTCAGGAAGGGCAAGACCCGATCCAGCAGCCGCACCAGCCCGTTTGGGAAGCTCACCGACGCCGCGATCTGCAAATGGCTGGAACATCACCCCGGCAACACGCCCGCCCTGTTTTGTACCCTTGCCAGAGAGCCGCAGCGCCTCACCTATTGGGGACTCCGGGACATGCTCGAATATCTGGCGAAGCGGGCGAAGGTCGAAGATGAAATCCACAATCTGCACAGCTTGCGCCACTTCGCAGGCCAGCAATACGCCGCGCAGGGCGGCAGCCTGGGAGCGATTCAGCGCAACCTGGGACACAGCAGCGCGACCACCACAGTCGATTTTTACCTCAATCATGCCCCGGACGAACGCGCCGCCATGCACGACCAATACAGCCCCCTTAACAGGCTGAAATAAACAACGAAGCCCGGTTTTTGACCGGGCTTTTTTGTGTGCAACTAATCTGGAATCAAGTGGATAACGCAACCTGTTTAAATCAGCAATCACTGCTATAGGTTATTACTCGATATAAATTTTTCGGAAATAGTCGCCCACAACTGCTGATGTTCTTTTTGAACATCTAAATCAGACATAATATGTGAAGTAAAGTCTTTAACGAATTGATCTTTGTCTTCTATGAGTCGCAGGTAATACCAGAGCGTTCTCATCAAACCATTGACTATAACCTCACAACCTGTCTTTACTCGTACATCTCTAACCAAATCTGCGATTTCCTGCTCAAAACCAGGCTGAATATATTTTTCCTTTGTAGAAAGAATATAATATCGATTGACATTGTAACCTTGTATTTTG
>CAYSOC010000296.1:0-2649 GCA_964432445.1 uncultured Anaerolineaceae bacterium | reverse complement strand
ATGCAGCAGAAACGCCCGCTGTATTCTTCTCCGCGTCCAGCGAGAGTTTCCCGCCATCGCCGTGAATCGCCGCAATCGTTACGCCCGGTGTTTCGGTGCGTTCCGCGACAACCCGATCCGACGGATCAGCGAATGCCAGCCCCAGCACATCGAAACCCGGCCCGATGTTTGCCATTGTTGCCGGGGCAAATGCCTCGACTTTCATATCTTTTTTCCTGATTGAATAACTTAAACCGGGTGCAGATTGTAGCGGATTTATATTGAGGCTGTATATCGTCGGGAAGAACAGATCAGAGAAATATAAGCATTCCAGACCCGGCGCTGAAGCACCGGGCTAAACTCAAAGATAGGTCGAACCTGTTGGGTATAGCACGGCTCTTCAGAGCCGTGACACAGGTTTATCCTGACGCGCCAGCAACGTTTCCAGCGAACGCGCAATCTTCCCTGCTGCCTGCTTATAGCTTTTCTTCGGCGGCGTCAGAAGAATCAAAAGATAATCCGTGGCTTTGACCCGAAAGGGGCGACAAACCACCTGCCGCCCATCCCAATCATAAAACACAGCCTCGCGCAGTCGTTCCAGTTTGCCGCCTGTGTTGGCGACAGCGCGTGCCGCCATTTCCCACAGTTCGCGCACTGTTTCCGGCTGCAATGCTTTCGCATAGGCTGCGGTAAGCAACGTCGCCCGACTGTCTGTGACGATCACAGCGGAAAAATCTGCATCTGCGCGCAGTTGTTCCAGCCGGGTATGAATGTTTTCCAACGTTTAGGCCACCACGTAGCGACTGACATAGTGATCGAGGTTCAGCGGTTCGCCTGTCGCGTGTTCCAGCCCTTCGTTCCAAGGCTTGGTCGCGCCGAGTCCGAACACCTTCTCCTTGAACCATGCGCCTGCGTTGGGGTTGCCGATAAGTCCGCCATTCTTTTCAAGCGTGCCGAGCCACTGCGCCGCGACCATATGCCCAATCAGATAGTTCTGATAGTAGGCGGGAGCCAGTGCGATGTGGTTCTTGGTCGCCCAATCCGGCATGTTGCGACCTTCCGGGCGCTTGAGGAACTGATACTTTTCGACCAAATCCCACCAGATATTATCCAGATCGGCTTCCGGGTTTTCGTACATCGCACGCTCGAAGCCAACGACGACCATCACCCAGCGGGCGAAGATCAGTTGCGAGAGGATTTCGCGCTGTTGTGCGGGCTTGGCAAGGCTATCAGCGGTCTTTGCATCCAGTCCGCGAATACGGATCAACCATTCGCGGTCAAGCGTCTGACCACCCATGAGCAGCGCCATCGCTTCGGTTGTCAGGATATGCGGAATCGTGCGCAAAATCCAGGGGAGCGATTGCGGAATGTATTTATCATAGACACCATGACCAAGTTCGTGCAGAAGCGTATCCATCCAGCGCTCCGACGGAACGAGGTTATTCAGCGTGCGCACATCGCCTTCGCGGTCAACATGGATACAAAAAGCGTGCTGATCCTTCAGTTCACGCTCATAGAGATCGGAGCGTCCCAGAATATCACGGACATCCATCCCCAGGCTGTCATACGTCTCCGTTGCCAGCTTTACAATATCCTGATCCTTGAAGAAGCTATCGAAATCGGTATCGCCAACCTTCGGCGCACGCTGGAAATAGAGATCGGAATAGTGCCACGCCCGCAGTTCGGAAACCGGGACGTTAAAGCGCTTGCTGAGTTCCTCGTCCAAAGCGCCTTTGACCTTGCGGAACGGCTCGTCCGTCTTTTTGGCGAGGTCTTCCAGCATCCCATAGAGCCAGTCGGGATCGATTTCATTCAGCGTGAGGCTCATGCGGTGAAAGTTCGGATAACCCATCTTCTGTGCAGCGCGGTTACGCAGACGTGCCAGTTCGCGGATCGAGGGGGCGACCATCGGGCCAAGCTGCTTATGTGCTTCCCAGACTTCGCGGCGTAGTTCACTATCGCGCTCTTCGTCAAGGATTTTCTCAATCTGGTTGTTGCTTAGTTTTTTGCCATCCACTTCGGCGCGGAAACCGTAGTAGACCTCTTCGAGTTTGCTGATCAGCGTGCTGATTTGCTCGATCAGTTCAGCGTCGTTTTGTGCTTCGGCAAACATATAGTGCAAAACGCGCACCTGCCGCGCCAGCGCTGCGTCTCCGTTTGCCACGCCGGATTTATCCCAGTCGCGGTAACGGGTATATTCTTCCGGGTTTGCCATGTGCTTCATATAGGCAGTACGGGTATCGGCGGCCTTTTTCAGGTTTTCCGGCGTCCCGGCAACAGCGGCATCCCACCCGGCGAGGTTGGCAGCAATCGAGAGTTCGCGGATTTTGGCAGCGCTCGCCTGAATCGCGCTCTGGATTTCAGAATGTGACATTACAATTTTCCTCTGGACTATCCAATTTTTGGGTTGGTAGAAGGCGTTATGAAATTATGTTCAATACTCATATTATAACATTGAGGTTCGCCTGATGACCGATACAACCAACATTGCTCGAAAAAATTCAATAATCCGTAGAGACCGAACCAGAGGTTTTTGTATTTTCAGCAGACCTTGACATTCAGTTTGCATATGATATTATTTTCCATGCCTTCCTAGCTCAATTGGCAGAGCAGTTGACTCTTAATCAATTGGTTGTCGGTTCGAGTCCGACGGGAGGCAAAACCTTAAAA
>CAYSOC010000295.1:0-2716 GCA_964432445.1 uncultured Anaerolineaceae bacterium | reverse complement strand
GCCGCCGGGATAGCCAGCATCGGCGAGGAGTTGCTGAGCCTTTTCCTTGTTGAAGGTGAACTGAACACCAATGCTATCATCTGCGCCGGGGATTTCTCTCGGCAGGAACTGATAGTAGGGCTTGCCGATACCGCGCGCGATAACCTTGACATAGAGTTCACGGTCAATCGCGGTAGCGAACGCCTGACGAACAGTCTTGTTATCGAATGGTGGTCTGGTGTTGTCCATCGCCAGATAGATGACGCAACTATCGGGATAGGAAACGAGTTCCTTGGACAGCTTTGCATCGGCCTTGACCGAAGCCAATTCCGCTGCGGGGAAGGTCGTGACATCGAGTTCGCCAGCCTTGTATGCCGCGAAGTGAACCGCAACGTCATCGTTCAAGGCGAATTCAATCTTGTCCAGCTTTGCCATTGAGCCGCTGAAATTGGTGTTCTTTTCCAGAACGATCTGCTTCTGGTGATCCCACTTGGTGATGATGAATGGGCCAGTACCAATGACAGCACCATTGGCCGGGTCTGTCCATGCGCCGGAAGCCGGGTCGCCAGCACGCTCGACGTTATCCTTACGGACTGGATAGGTTACCCAGAGCGCTACAATGTCATTCAGATAGCCCATCGGACGTTCAAGAGTGACCTTGACGGTCTTGTCATCAACAGCTTCGATACCGAGGTCTTCAACCTTGGCCTTGCCTTCGAGGATCGCATCCGCATTCTTGACGCCGCTCAGGAACGTCGCATATGGGGCTGCGGACTTCGGATCGACCAGACGACGCCACGCATAGACGAAATCGCCTGCGGTGACAACGCCCTTACCATCCGACCACTTCCAGTCGTTCAGCTTAAAGGTGTAAGTAAGGCCGTCGGCAGAAATGCCGCCATTTTCCTTGCTCGGAACTTCCTTGGCGATGCTCGGAGCGGGCTTGCCATCTTCACCTGTGCGGAGCAGGCCACGATGGATCGCCATGACCAACGCTACCTGGTGGACATAGCTGGAGCGCTGCGGATCGATTGTATCCGGCTCACTGAGCGCATAACGCAGCACTTTGTCGGCAGCCTGGGCTTTATGAACAGACGCGAATGAAGTGGAGACAAGGATGGCCGCCAGTGCGATTAGAGCAACCGCGATCTGGAGACGGCGAAAACGGGTGGTTTTCATAGGACTCCTCTTTAAAAAAAACTACACCGAACTCGAAATGAGTTGCAGCGTGTACACATCATACACACTGCTATTGTGCATGGTTCAAAATTCGTTGAAGGAATTTTGAAATCGCAACGGCGATTATATTAACAGGGGATTACGTTTGCGCAAAGGTAAAACCAGATGCGAAACTATCCGAAGTTTTTTGGGCAATTAGTTGTCTGATCTGCCGTTAGCGCCGTTTATAAAGTCGCGCATCCGTTCCATAAAAATCGGTAGGGATTTTCATCACAACCTCATAATTTGCTTTAAACTCCGGGTCGCGCTCCAGACCGTAGCGGACAGCGGCTTCCATCACAATCAGGTATTCGGGATTCGTGTCATGGATCAGGATTGGCGGAATCGCGTAGTTCTGACCTTCGACAATCAGGGTACGATCTTCGGGGTAATACTTGCTCATCGCGGGCGTGACCAGCCCGACAGTATCAATGATGGTCGCATTCGTAAAATAGCCAACCACGCCAATATCGCCCGCCGCCACGCGCGAAGCAGGCGTTACCCCATATTTGTTGACCAGTTCATCTGCCAGCGCACGATAGTTGAGTTCCTGTTGAATCCATGCCATTTTAGGTGCGGGGCGATCATTGCCGTGATCCGGGTGCAACGTCCAGCTATTGAGCGTCCCCGCCAGCCAGAATAATCCCAGTGCTGCCAATCCGATACGCTGCACATTCTGTCGAACGGAACGCGGCATAGCGCTGAAAATCGCCCAAAAACCAACCAGCAATGCAAACATAAGTGGCGGCAACGGAGGGGTCAGATACCAGCGGAAGATGAGCGGGTTCGCCACCGAAAACGCAGTGATATAAATGATCGGATAGACCAGCCAAGGCAACAGCCGAATATCACGCCGCACGGCATAGATTGACCCGATGACGAACAACGCCAGATAGGTCAATACCAGAATGGCGATCAGCGTACCACCGATCAGGTCATTCTCGCTATATGGCGTGCCATAATTTTGAATCAACCGCAACAGCGCCGATCCCGGCGGCATAATATACACAGCAGTCTTCGCTGTTACCGAGCGCGGAATGATTGTCCCGAAATAGAATTGTGCAAAAATCAGCCAGGGGATTTGTATGATAGCAAACCCAACCCATGTTTTTATCGGCAAACGGCGCGACTCTCGAAGCAACAACAGGAATTGCCAGCCAAGTAATGGCCCTACCCAGAGCAGCGCATCAATGCGAGTGAGAAATCCTAGCCCGGCAAATAGCCCGACCAGAAACGGACGTTCTTCGATAAATGCGTAAATCGCTGCCGTAAGCCACAACACATTGACGCTGGTTTCCATCCCGCCAATGGCAAAGGTTACGCTTTGCGGCGCAATCGTCCACAGCCCGCCCAGAATTACACCCGCCAGACGATTTCCGGTCATCCTGCGCGCAAGCAGATAGAGCAGGCACGCCGTAATAGAATCCGCAATCACGCTCACAGCAATGGCATATTCGGGAAAACTGCGCCCATTCAGAACTGCGCCGATACCCGCCATCACCAGCGTATAGAGTGGTGT
>CAYSOC010000294.1:0-2747 GCA_964432445.1 uncultured Anaerolineaceae bacterium | reverse complement strand
GATTGGGAACCTCCATATTCAGTTTCCAGTTTGCAATCCCGATCTTCCCAAATTGGTGCTTGACACTTTTCAAGAGTTGCACTATCTTTGTTTGTGTCGTATCGTATCCAGATACGATAAATCGTAGCAGTAGTTTCAAAACCTGACAAGAGGGGATCAGTCAAGCCGTGGGAAGTTCTACAAAAACAAACAATAATGCCGCTGGTGAAGCTGTCTCTGATATTCCTTTACACGCGCTCATCCGCGAAGCGATGGATCGCCGGGGGATGAGTAATCTGGGATTAGCGAAAGCCGCTGGGGTTTCGGAAGGAACGATTCGGAATCTGCTCCGGGAAGAATTCGACCCCGACGCTACCGGCCCGAAGGCGCATGTGCTCAAGCAGGTGGCAGAAATCCTCGAACTCGATGATTTGCGAGTGTTTCAGGCAGCGGGCTACATTCGCAAAGATCATCTGGAATCGCACTTGAGTCTGCGTGCGGAGTTTCTCGCCACGCGCTTTGACAAACTCCCCGCAGATAAGCAGGAATTGTTGCTCGGAATGCTGGCTTCATTGGAAAAGGTGAGTGGGATTCCCTCGCCCAGTGAGGAAGTCCGGGATGTTCTCGATGAAATCCGCAAGTTGCGCAAGCAATTTCCCATCTTCAAGGAACGCCGCTTTGTGTTGACGGATCGCCTCGGACGGTTTCTGGGTAGCGCGTTTGGGAAACTCACCAACGAGACTATCGAAGGGATGGCCGAAGATGCGATACTCAGTCGGCTGGAAATGTTGTTTCGACGGGATTTGACGCAACCGCTCACTCGTGAACGAATTCGGCAGGTACTGGCTCATCCCCATGCCACTGTTGCGCTCAATGCGCTGCTGCCTCATAAGAACATTCCATCCAATGCCGAGAAACTCTACTGGCTGATCTATCCTGAAAACAAGGAACTGGAATTTCTCGACCAGGAAACGCTCAGTGCGATTGAAGCCCTGTGGTTATTGCTGGTACGGGTCAGCGGGTTATCAATCCACGAAACGGCGGAATAAAGGTATGATGTCCGAAGCGCTTTTTCTATTTCATATTGTGAGTTAACCAATAGCTTTATGGGTACCCGAACCAAGACGAAATTACCGGCACTGATGCCCGGCTGGGCTGAATATCTCCGCACCAGTGATGATGATGTGCAGGCACCAGAACGCTCGCAGGGCTATCAGCATCGCCTGATCGTGGACAATCTGGTGGAACCGTCGGGGCTGCCTCTGATTGCGACGTATGCGGATACCATGAGTGGGAAGAAGATCAATCGCATTGACTACCAGCGCCTACTCGCCGATGCCCGGCTCGGTAAGTTCTCGCATGTGGCGATTGCCTTCATTGACCGCTTCGGACGCAATGATATTGAAGGCTTGCGCGCTTACGACGAACTCCGCGATCTCGGTATCAAAGTCCGTGTCGCCACCTATGCCAGCTTGGTCCCCGAAAAAGCCGATGCTCGGATGATTGTCGGGATGCTCTTCAACGTCGCGCAGTTCGAGGTCGCCCGCACTGGCGAACGCAGCCGCGAAGCCATGATTGAAACCCTCAATCGTGGGGACTGGGCGTTCAAAGCTCCTGACGGTTACATCAATACCGAAATCAAAAAATCCGAACTGGAACCTGCCGAGCGTCTCAAGCATTCCAAGCACAAACATGCGATTGCGACCAACCCACCGCGCTTTGCCTTCTGGCGGGAAGCCTTCGACCTGCTGCTCACCGATAGATATACGCTTGCCCAGATCTGCGAACAACTGCACGCGCGTGGACATCGCCTTGGTTCTGGCAAGCCACTGGTGGAATACGATACCCGTGGTAAGCGTCAGACGGCTGCCAAGTACCTCTCCGCCGCGTTCCACAACTGGTTCTACGCCGGGTGGCTCGTCGTCGACAACGATTGGATCACCGTTCCACCGAAGCACATTCGCGGGCATTGGGAACCTGTTGTCACCACCGAGGAATTTGAGCGTGGACTCGCTATCCTGCACCAGCGGAACAATAACCGCACCCATCAGGCACAACATTTCTACCTGTTGCAACGCTTGGTGTATTTGGAACAAGAAGATGGAACGCTGGTCAAACTCAGTTGCTCGACCCCGAATGCCAATCGGGAACGCGGCGGCGTGTCCTACTATTGTGTGGGCAGTACCAACCTGAATTTCCTCTGCCATCATATTGATGACCAGGTAGCCCGCTACATGCACCACATCGGTGTGGATGAAAGCTATCTTCCGCTCATCCGCAAGACGTATGAAGCCGACGTGGATGCCTATGTGCGGAATCCGAAAGTCCATGAGCGGCGCAGGTTGGAAAAAGCCCTCAAGGACATCGGAGATGCCGAACTGTTCTTCGCCCGGCAATATCAGGCACAGCAGTTCAGCGAAGAAAACTGGTTGCGGATGTCGCGTGAATGGCGTGAGCAACGCACCCGGATTCAAGCCCAGCTTCAGGTCATTACCTGTGATCCCGGAGCTACCATTGCCAGCCTCGACGATGCACTCACCGTGATCTCAAAAGCTGGTATACTCTATCCAGGGTTAACACCCGCAGGTCAACAGGAAGTATTGCGCTTGATGATCGAGAAAGTCGTCATCAGTCCACAGGGGCAGGTGATCCGAATGGAGTTGCGAACACCGTTTGGCTATCTGACACGGTTGCTGGCAGACAATTCGGAGACGACGCCCTCGAAGGGAAAGCTGCGAACGAACGCGCGGAATGGGAAAACAAAAACC
>CAYSOC010000293.1:0-2950 GCA_964432445.1 uncultured Anaerolineaceae bacterium | reverse complement strand
CGAATTGACCAACACAAACCTGTTTGTTAACCGCGTGATGGTCTTCATGATGCCAGCGATGATGCTGATCATGAACGGGCTTTCCGTGTTGATCATCTGGGTTGGCGCACATCAGATCGCCAATTCGACGATGCAGGTGGGCGACATGATGGCCTTCATGCAGTATTCAATGCAGATTGTGATGTCCTTCCTGATGCTCTCGATGATGTTCATCATTTTCCCAAGAGCGTCCGTCTCGGCAGATCGTATTGCGGAAGTGCTGGAAACTGAATCGTCCATTCAAGACCCGGCTACCCCCCAACGGTTTGCGTTGCCATTCACAGGCACAGTCGAATTTCGGGATGTTGCGTTCCGCTATCCCGGCGCAGAAAAAGACGTGTTGCACAGCATCAGCTTTACCGCGCATCCGGGACAAACCACCGCGATCATCGGTTCAACAGGTGCAGGTAAATCGACGCTGGTCAACCTGATTCCGCGTTTCTACAATGTGACAGGTGGCTCAATCTCCATCGACGGGGTTGATATTCGCGCCGTCACACAGCATGATCTGCGCGACAAGATCGGCTATATCCCGCAAAAGGGGACGCTGTTTTCGGGGACAATTGAAAGCAACCTGCGCTACGCCGATCAGGATGCCAGCAGCGAAACGCTTGGCAAGGTGGCGGATATTGCGCAAGCCAGCAAATTTATTGCCGAAAAGCCGGACGGTCTGGCAACGAGCATTTCTCAAGGCGGGACGAACGTCTCTGGTGGTCAGCGGCAGCGCCTCTCGATTGCCCGTGCGCTGGTTAAATCGCCACCCATTTACATCTTCGACGATAGTTTCTCGGCGCTGGATTTCAAAACCGATGTGGCGCTGCGTCGGGCGCTCAAGGAGAACACAGGCAATAGCACATTGCTGATTGTCGCCCAGCGCATTTCTACAATCAGGAATGCGGAGCAAATCATTGTGCTGGAAGAAGGCCGAATCGTTGGCAAGGGAACCCATGCCGAACTCATGGAAACCTGCCAGACCTATCGGGAAATCGCACTGTCGCAACTGAGCATGGAGGAATTGGCATAATGATGATGATGCAGCGGGCGTCTACGCCACCAGGACGTGGCGGGCCGATGGGAGCGCGCGGGCCGGGCATTCAAATGCAAGGCGAAAAGGCGCGTGATTTCAAAGGCACAATGAGCAAACTGGCGCAATATCTGAGCGCCTACAAAGTCTTGATTGGGGTGGTAGTCATTTTTGCCATTGCTTCCACCATCTTTACGATTGTCGGCCCAAAGGTACTGGGTACGGCGACCACGAAGCTGTTTGAGGGCGTGGTAAACCAGCTTTCGGGGACGGGCAAGGGTATCGACTTTGAATATATCGGGAACGTTGTTTTGCTCATGATTGGGCTATACATCGTTTCCGCCATCTTCAGCTACATTCAGGGCTGGATCATGACCGGTATCTCGATGAAGGTCACCTATCACTTCCGTAAGGACATCGCTGAAAAGATTAACCGGATGCCGTTGAAATACTTCGATGGCACGAATCACGGCGAGGTACTTTCGCGCATCACAAACGATGTAGATACGGTCAGTCAAACCCTGAACCAGAGCCTGACGCAGATCATCACCTCGATCACGACCCTGATCGGCGTTTTTGTGATGATGATTTCGATTAGCTGGGCGATGACGCTGACAGCACTCATCATCATTCCGCTGTCGTTCGTGATCATCGGGGTGATCATCAGCAAATCGCAGAAATACTTTCGGGAGCAGCAAATCTATCTCGGTCATGTCAACGGCCATGTCGAGGAGATGTATAGCGGACATCTTGTGATGAAGGCCTTCAACGGCGAAGAACGCAGCGTTGAACGCTTTGACGAATATAACAACACCCTCTATAAATCTGCGTGGAAGGCACAATTCCTGTCGAGCCTGCTCTTCCCCCTGATGGGTTTTGTCGGCAACCTCGGCTATGTTGCGGTTTCGATCCTCGGCGGTTGGCTGGCAATTCGTAATACGATCTCTGTTGGGGATATTCAGGCGTTCATCCAGTATATGCGCCTGTTCAACCAGCCGATCACGCAGATGGCAAATATCTCCAACATCCTGCAACAGACGGCTGCCGCTGCTGAACGAGTCTTCGAGTTCCTTGCCGAACCGGAAGAAGTCGCTGATACCGCTACTCCGATCACACCAGAAAAAGTGGACGGAGCGGTAGATTTTGAGAATGTCCACTTCGGATATAACCCCGACAAGATCATCATCAACGATTTCTCTGCAAAGGTAAAACCCGGTCAGAAGATCGCTATCGTTGGCCCGACAGGGGCAGGCAAGACAACGATGGTCAAGCTGCTCATGCGCTTCTATGATGTGAACAGCGGTGCGATCCTGGTTGACGGTCACGATATTCGGGATTTCACCCGCCACGATTTGCGCGGGATGTTCGGGATGGTCTTGCAGGATGCGTGGCTCTACAACGATACGATCATGGAAAACATCCGTTATGGTCGATTGAATGCTACCGATGCGGAAGTGATCGAAGCCGCCAAAGCCGCGCATGTGGATCACTTTGTACACACACTGCCCGATGGCTACAACATGCTTCTGGACGAAGAGGCGTCAAACGTCTCGCAGGGTCAAAAGCAGCTTTTGACGATTGCCCGCGCGATCCTCGCTGATCCGAAAATTTTGATTCTGGACGAAGCAACCAGTTCGGTGGACACCCGTACCGAGATGTTGATACAGAAGGCGATGGATAACCTGATGAAGAATCGCACCAGTTTCATCATCGCCCACCGTCTGTCTACTATCCGCAACGCCGACCTCATCCTTGTGATGAATAACGGCGATATTGTGGAACAGGGCAATCACGATGAATTGCTGGCACGTGGCGGTCTCTATGCAAGCCTGTACAACAGTCAGTTCGAGAGCGCTGAAGGCGCGACGCGCACGCTGGGCCTCTTGG
>CAYSOC010000292.1:0-2951 GCA_964432445.1 uncultured Anaerolineaceae bacterium | reverse complement strand
GCAGGGAGAGGTAAACAGTCTTCGAGAAAGTCCCAACCCAAGCGGAAGATGCTCAGGTCACGACGGTCAGTGCGGTCAACCTGGGCGGTTAAAGCCTGTTGAATGACATACTCACCGAGGGTGAGCAGCCATAAATAGAGCAGACACACGGCGAGGGTCAGACGGGACAGCCGCAAGAAATGGCGAAGATGAGACATTTCCAGGTCGAAGCCGTGCTTTTTAAGATCGCCGAACATTTCTTCAATCCACATGCGACGGGAGTATAACCGCACCGCGGCTTGTGGACACAGCAGATTGGTGACGAGATACCAGGGTGCTTTTTGGTCGCGTTGTCAATGTAATACCAGATGGGTCGGGAATAGACTGGTGGCAGTCAGCAAAACACGTCCCAGCCAGCACGACTCGCCGGGGACGAGCGGTAAACTGTCGAGCCGCTGCCAGGCGGGTTGGCTGTACGACCACACCTGATACTGTTTGGATTGACGCAACGCATACGTCCAGCCCCAATGTACGATATTCTCAATGAGTAAAGGATGGTCAAATTCACAATCCGCCACCAGCGCAATGTGGATTCCCGCGGGGCATAGCAACTGTACACAGGCTAATAATTTGACCTGTTTGGCAGTCGTCGAATGTCCTCGACGACTGCGCACCCACGTCCACGCCAGTGGCACGCTCCACCGCTGGTAAGCCACACTCACCATCAGCAACCGATGCCCACTGCTGACTTTGGTCGCATCCAGTATCAGCCGTATCTGCTTACTTTGTCCCGCCTTCGCCAAGAGCGTTCCGGCACTCGGTTCATACCACTCCCGGACGCGCACCGCCTGGTTTGCCAAACTCAATTTCCTGGCGCGTATCGGCAGTTTTCGCACGACGAGGTTCACTTGTACACTCCGCGCTTGAAATATCCCAAACATCAACCACACGAGATTGGTCACGCCACTATCACATTCGTCGGTGATCCATTGCAATGCGAACCCGTACAAGCTACGATACAAAGCAGGGATGGACATGATTGATTAAACGACTCCATGCTGGTTTACGTTTGGCGACTTAACCTCACTTGGCTTCCTTTTCTCTTTCAAGTCCGTCCTCTCGCCCATCTGTTCAGTGTCCAGTGGCTAGAATCAGACTATAATTTCGTTTGTATTTTGCGAGAAATATCAATGCGATTATGGTCTGCCGTTTGCCTTATAGTATGTTTATTGCCCGGATTTATCCCCAAACCAGCGGAAGCAGCACAAACTGCCTCGTGTGGGGTGGTTGAATATATTACATGGCCTATTGATGGCAATACGTTTGAACGAGATGACTTCGGGTTATATCGCGCGCCATTTCAGGGGAGACATGCGGGCGTGGATATGGCTTTCGAGCGCTATGGTGAACCTGTAAAAGCTATTGCGCGCGGGCGCGTTACTTTCTCCGATCCTGCTGG
Organism: uncultured Anaerolineaceae bacterium; assembly: GCA_964432445.1. GTDB lineage: Bacteria > Chloroflexota > Anaerolineae > Aggregatilineales > UBA2796 > JBBRMW01. The sequence goes on along the minus strand of CAYSOC010000292.1, from coordinate 1,513 downwards.
ATGGGATACCGAAAAAGGCGTGGTCATTATTGAGCATACCATGCCCGATGGCACAATTGCCTATTCGCTGTACGGACATATGGAACAAATAAAAACCTCTGTGTTTCCGACAGTTGGTCAATGTGTTGCGCCGGGAGAGGTGGTTGGCGCAGTTGGGAAACCCTCACGCGGAGCGCCACACCTTCATTTTGAAGTCCGCAGACGCGAGGCGAACGCTGGCGGGCCGGGATATTCCAACGTTGAGCCGCTGCAAAATGGGTGGTTGCACCCGCTCGATTTTATTCAGCGCTGGCAATTACGGCTGAAAGAGAGTGCGCGTAATTTGTGGAGCGCGTCTGGTTCGCCTGTCAGTCCACCTGTGATCCTCCCGGATGGCAGCGCAATTTTCGGTACAGAAACGCACATAGAACGCCGTACTACCAAAGATGAATCGCTCTGGCGATTGGATGTTTCACGCTTGGCGGGCATTGTGCCTCTGAGTGATGGACGCATTCTGGGGCGCACGCTGGACGATCAAATCATCGTTGTGCAGGATGGAACGATTACGGGCTTCTGGAAAGCGGATCGAACACTGCAAACACCTCCGTTTCGGATTGGAAATAACATTCTGTTCGTAGATGCTGATCAGAAGGTAGTATCCTACACTCCCGAAGGGCAAACCGTCTGGCAGGCAGGCCCGTTTGGGGATCATCTGGAAAAGGCTATGGTCAGCGGCGACCTGATCGCACTCAGTACCGGATATGCTGGCAACTTCAATCTCTATGTCCTGAACGGCGAGGGTAAGATCATCTTTCAGGCCGCCGCGCCTGCTCCGGTTGTACCCGCGCCAGTGCAACCCGGCGGGTTTTATATTATGGTTGGCGCGCAGGTCGGACGTCTGGAATCTGATGGGCGCTGGCGTCCCTTGCTGGATGTTGGCCTGGCGCTGGGACGACAGGCGCAGATCGCGGTAGATAATCGCGGCAATACCTATATTTATCCTGGCTTCGGCGGCAAACTCATTGCGATTGCGCCAGATGGTAAACTTCGCTGGCAGGCAAATTTGAATGGATTTTCCTTGCAACCGCCATTACTCGGAATTGGCAGAGGATGTCTGCTCTATGTCGAAATGAGCGATGGTGTGCTTTCTGCGTTGCGGACTGCCGATGGGCAATTGCGCGGGACAGTTTCCCTATATCCGGGTGGTGGGCGCGCTTATACAAACGCGCGCTATCTCAACGTTTCATCGGATGATCAAGTTCAGTTTTCGGCAGGATATTTGACTTCTGCTGCTCTCGATGGCCTCACACTGGCGGGATTGAAAACCTGTGAAGAATAAACTCCCAAAACTCCCACTTACGCGCATTGATTTTGCAATATTTCTGCTCATCATCATTGTTGCATTCATGGCGCGCGTATTGCCCGGTGCGCGCTCGATTGACGATTCATTCATCACCTTTCGCTACAGCCGCAACATCATCGAAGGGAACGGGTTCGTCTACAATCTCGATTCGCGCGTCATGGGTACAACAAC
>CAYSOC010000291.1:0-3010 GCA_964432445.1 uncultured Anaerolineaceae bacterium | reverse complement strand
AAATGCACTTTCCGATTCGGAAGGGCTTTTCACGCCGTACATCGGGCTATCTGCGTGCTGTGGATGATGTCAGTTTCGGGATATATAGCGGTGAAACGCTTGGGCTGGTCGGTGAAAGTGGTTGTGGTAAAACGACCATTGGGCGTTGTATCATGCGGGCATATGAGCCTACCGACGGACGATTGATTTATGAAAACGCGCAGGGGCAATCTGTCGATCTGGTCGGTCTGCAAGGGATGGCGCTCAAGCCCTATCGCCGCGAATTGCGAATGATCTTTCAAGACCCGTATTCCTCGCTCAATCCACGCCTGACGGTGTTAGACCTGATCGCTGAACCGTTGCGCATTCATCATGTCGCCAAAGGGAGCGAAATCGAAGATCGCGTTGCTGGACTATTGCGTAAAGTTGGGTTGCGTCCTGAATACATGCGGCGCTATCCGCACGCATTCTCCGGCGGTCAACGGCAACGAATCGGCATTGCCCGCGCACTGGCGCTTGATCCGCGTCTGGTTGTGTGCGACGAAGCTGTTTCCGCGCTTGATGTCTCGGTGCAGGCGCAAATCCTGAATTTGCTGCATGATTTGCAATCTGAATTTGCCCTGACCTATCTTTTCATTTCGCACGATTTGAGTGTGATCGAATATCTCGCGGATCGGGTCGCTGTGATGTATGTCGGCAAACTGGTAGAAATTGCCCCGACCAGTCGGATTTTTCCAGCGCCCAAACATCCATATACGGAAGCCTTGCTTTCTGCCGTCCCCAAGGCAATTCCCGGACGCAAACCGCAACGCATCATTTTACAGGGTGAAATTGCTGATCCTGCCAACCCGCCATCCGGTTGTTATTTTCATCCACGCTGTCCCTACGCTCAGGAGCGTTGCAAAACAGAGACGCCTGCCCTGCGAGAAATCGAACCGGGGCATCATGTCGCCTGTCATTTTGCGGAAGTTCTGACCTTGCGCGGTGTGGAATCCTGGAAGGAAAGTTAACATGTTATATCCTCAATCCAATCGCTTCCGCCAGCTTTTCGACCTTTCCGGGTTCTGGGAAATCCGTTTTGACCCGGAACAAACTGGCGAAGCAAATAGCTGGCACACTGGTTTTTCCGATGGTATGCCGATTGCCGTTCCCGCCAGTTGGAACGATCAATTCAACGCCATGCGCGATTATATGGCGCACGCCTGGTATCAAACGCACTTCGATGCGCCCTGGCAACCAGAAGGAAAAAAGCAGATTATCCGCTTCGGGTCGGTCAATTACATTGCCGAAGTATGGCTGAATGGCGTTCGGCTTGGTAGTCATGAAGGGGGACATCTTCCTTTTGAATTTGATGTGACAGAACACCTTCACGCGGAGGATAACCTCATGATTGTGCGCGTTGATGGCACATTAGCCTATGACCGCGTGCCGCCTGGGAACATCCCTGCTGACGGAGTAAACCGCTTTCCTGAAGTTGCTTATCCCGATGGTTCCTTCGATTTTTTTCCATACTGCGGTATTCATCGCCCGGTATTGCTCTATGCTATCGCGCCGGAAGCGATCTCCGATTTGACTGTTACAACAAATATCAACGGCGAAACAGGATTGGTGCAAGTGCAAATAGAGCGCTCAGGCGATGCCCCTGCGCTCGTGCGTTTGACCTTACGCGGACATGGTGATCCTATCTCTGGCGAGGTGGAAATTACTTCCCGTGCTGAAACAACACTGGAAGTACCAAACGCGGCGTTGTGGTCGCCGGAAGCGCCGAATCTCTATGAACTGGTTGTAGAGATTGAAGCAAAAGGACAGACTGTTGACCGTTATACCCTTTCGATTGGTATTCGCACCATTCGTATCGAGGGCGACAAGATGCTGCTTAATGGCAAACCTGTTTATTTGAAGGGGTTCGGGCGGCATGAGGATTTCCCGGTGGTAGGGCGCGGCTATCTCCCGGCACTCATTATTAAAGATTATGAGTTGATGGATTGGATCGGAGCCAATTCCTTCCGTACCACGCACTATCCCTATTCCGAACAGATGATGGATTTGGCAGATCGGCTTGGCTTTCTGGTGATCGATGAAACCCCTGCTGTGGGATTATTTTTTTCCGGGAACGGCCTTGAGCGGCGTCTTTCTCTATGCCGTCAGTACACCTCTGAACTGATCGCGCGCGACAAAAATCATCCGAGCGTGATTGCGTGGTCGCTTGCCAATGAGCCGCATTCGCACTTTCCCGCCGCGAAAACGTTCTTCCGCGATTTGTACGATCTCGCAAGATCGCTGGATACGACGCGACCTATCACCGTTGTGACGACAGTCGGCATCAAGGAAGAATCCTACGAATTTCTGGATTTTATGTGCCTCAACCGCTACTATGCGTGGTATAGCGAACCGGGACAAATTGCGCTTGGTTGCGAGCGGCTCTCCGCAGAGATGGACGCGATGTATAACAAATACCGCAAGCCTTTGATATTGAGCGAGTTTGGCGCAGATACCGTTCCCGGTAGCCACTCTGAACCGCCGGAAATGTTTACAGAAGAATTTCAGGCCGAACTCTTGGCAGCCTCTATTAAAGTCCTTCGCTCCAAGCCCTACGCTATTGGCGAACACGTCTGGAATATGTGTGATTTCAAAACCGGGCAAATGGTGCGTCGTGTTGGTGGTTTTAATTTGAAGGGTGTATTTACGCGGGATCGCCGTCCCAAAATGGCAGCCCACCGATTGCGCCAACTCTGGAAAAGCTAGGCTCATATCCCGGATAGACCACATTGAACACAAAACCCAAAGGGCTTTTCATTCTGAATAAGGATGCCTGGCAGAAGGTATATACGCCCTTTTCCGCCCAACTCGGAGAGTTAATCGAAATCGGTGCGCCCCCGCAAACGGCGGCAGCGATTCGGCAAAATCTGCACTTGCTGGATGGTGTGGAAATCCTGCTGACAGGCTGGGGTTGCCCGCGTCTGGATGAGGATTTTCTGCGTGCCGCGCCCAGCCTCAAAATCGTTTTGTACGGAGCGGGTTCAATCAAACA
>CAYSOC010000290.1:0-3016 GCA_964432445.1 uncultured Anaerolineaceae bacterium | reverse complement strand
GAATGCGGCGCAATACTTCGTTGCTGGAAACAACAAACAGGACGATCAATCCCTGTAAAATTGTAACCATTGCGGAACTGACACCCACTGATTGCAGCTTCGAGCCGCTGACAAGCAATCCACCAAACAGCAACGCCGCTGGTATCGCGCCGACAGGATGCAAGCCGCCAAACAGGGCAACGACGATCCCGGAAAAACCGTAGCCCGTTGTGAAATCCTGCAAAGCGCGGTGTGTGATCCCCAATACCTCCACACCACCAGCCAAGCCTGCCAGCACCCCGCTCATGACGATGGCGGTGAGCATCACCCGACGAACGCGAATCCCGGCGTAGGCACTGGCACGGCTATTTTCACCAACTGCCCGAATGCGATAACCGAGGACAGTACGCCACAGCAGGAAATAGACAATGAATGCGAAGATAACCGCAATGATCGCGCCAATATGAAACGGGGAGCGCGGCACAAGCTGCACCAACCACATGGATTCCGGGATTTGCGCGGTCTGGATGATGTTGGCGGCAGTGGATTCGGCGCTGGTGTCCTTCAGTGGCCCGGTGAGCAGCACAATCAGGAGTGAGACTGATATTTGATTCATCATGATCGTGCTGAGAATTTCGTTGACATTGAAATATGCCTTGAGGATGCCAGGAATTGCAGCCCACAACCCGCCTGCGATCATCCCGGCAAAAAGGGCTAGGATTGCCACAACGCCACCAGGTAAACTGGAAAAGCCGAGGCTGACCGCTGTCGTTGCCAGTCCACCAACGATCACCTGCCCCTCAACCCCGATATTCAACACACGCGCCCGAAATGCAATACACGTCCCTAATGCGACCAGAAGTAGTGGTGTCGCCTTGCCGATAGATTGAGTACGGCTATAGGCGTTGCCGAGTGCGCCGCTGATCAGTTTTTCATAGACCTTTCCCACATCCGCGCCGACAAGGATCAGCAGCACCGCGCCGACACCAAGCGCAGCCAGTACCGCCAGCAATGGGATAAGAACAGGGAGGATAGGTTCAGTGCGTCGAAATATCCAATTCACGGTGGCCTGCTTTCCAGAATCTGCCGATCATAAAATGAACAGCGTCATTCTGCATGGGCATTTTATCCAAATTTATTCTTATGCCCAATTCAGAGCGGTTTACAACGGCATGGAGACAGGAGTTGTAAACCGCTCTGAATGACTGCGTAACTCCTGGCAGGGTTTAAAACGGCATATCCGCGTCGGTTTGAATATCGCGGAGCAGCTTTCGCAATTGCTTTTCCTCCGCGTCATTCAGATGAGCCAGCAATTCCGTCAGACGTGCTTCCCAGCCAAGCCTGAAAGCAGCCTGTGCGGATTGGTGTTGTGCCAGCAACCGCGCCAATAACCGTTTGAGAGCATCGGTATCGCCCTGTAGCACCCGCTGTCGCCCATAGGCCAGGAGCAACGTATCCTGATGTGCTGTGAGTTCGGCAGGCGTGGGACGCGGATCAGGTCGGGTTTCCCACTCCTTGAGCGTGTCGATAGCGGCATCCAGCAGCGTCGTTACCTGTTGCATATCAACGTCGTACTTCTCCACAAGTGCTTCGATCTCCTTGTTTTTCATTCTGCACCGCGCCGTATTGCCATGAGCCATTCGAGCAGGGGAACATCGCGTTCGGCGGCATATTGCGCCGGGTTCATCGGACGGGCTGGAGCGCTGCTCACCGCCTGTCGGAATCCCGCCAGTGCGGTATTCAAGGCACGCTCCGAAAGCGTTCCAGTCTGAACCTCCAGCGCCACATCCAGCAGCAGCGTTGTCGCCGCGAAAAATGCCTTGCGCTGTGTAGCGGATAACGTATATAAATCCGCTTTTGTATAAGTAAAAACAGGAGGCGGTTCAACTTTTGGTGGAGGCAGTAACCCGGCAATGTGTGGGGCAGGCAACGCCGGAAACGAGGAATAGAAAACAGGGGCGGATTGCGTTACAATTCGCATCGGAAAGATTATCCTTTCTATACTGATGGCGGGAGAACTTGCCAAGAACACCGCCATCTATATACACAGAAGGTTATTAAACCTTTTATGTATATTAAATTGAGATACATAAATTGTCAATCAGTTTTCGTAAAAATGATTGGGATGTTAAAAGTTGCGTGGCGACAGACTCCGACACGTTCGGGAAGAACTTGGTTTAACTCAGCGTGATTTGTCGAAAGCCTGCGGTTTGGCTGACAACATGATTTATCGCTATGAAAATGGACTGAGCGACATTACCGGAAATACCCTAAAAATTCTTGTTGAAAAAATCGGTGTGAATGCGGACTATTTGCTTGGCCTGAGTGACGATCCAATCCTTCACAGGCAAGAGCCGTCTCTTTCAGAAGATGAACGTTATATTATCGAGACGTTCCGTAAGGGCGGTTGGCCTGGTGTGATTCGGCTTGGCGGCGAACGTCTCTCGAAATAGCTTGGTGGCGGCTTTCCCGGATGGCAGGTGGATATACGCTCTGCTCTCAACTGCGCCGTTTTACCATTATTGATGAGGTATATTTTCTCAACGCAATCAGCAATGTATATACTGCACCACCCACAAAAAACCAGCTTTCCGTGAGTACACTGAGCGCCACAAACAGAATGCCCCAAAAGGCGAGGTTTGCAGCGTTGTTTCTCAGAATTACCCACCGCGCTATATCAAGCCGCCCTTCAACTACACCTGGTGTTTGCATCGAACGAAGCAGCCAGAAATTTTGTAAAAGCCCATTATATACAGGAACGTAAAACAATATCGTATAGCCCGCAAAGAAGGTAAACAATACGGGCAATTTCATCATATCTGCATAGCTTCGTGCAAATATGATCAAGGCAATTGAAACGAGCGGATGTGTTCGTGAACGCGGACTAAACGCGCGCATATTTCCCAATTCGCTGTTTGTCATGATGGGTGTCGGGAATTTACGATATAAATTGCTAATCCAAAACGTCAACAACTGGCTTCCAATATATAACCAGTGGTGCAAGTTGAGATAGTCATAAAAATGGGACAAACTTTCG
>CAYSOC010000289.1:0-3102 GCA_964432445.1 uncultured Anaerolineaceae bacterium | reverse complement strand
AGAATTCCATCGCTGTCATTGACAGCCCCTACCCATACATCCTGATCGATAGCCGTGACGCTGGTGGTCAGGAGTTCAATCTTTTGTGCTTTAACCTCAAGACTGTTGCGCTGGATCAGGGTCAGGTTGGCGGGTTCGGTCTTGAGTTCGGTGGTCTTCCCATGCTGCACCCACACATAATCGCCAATGATCTGTATGTTGGTGATCGTGCCATAAACCGGGATCGTGTCAGTGGTAACCCGATAGACAGGAGACGAATCTATCAAATTGAACGGGGATGCAGCTTCCAGTTGCGGGCGATAGCGGACAATCTGCCCGGCCTCCCCAACCACGCTATACGCCCAGATTGTTCGACCATCGGGATCGAGCAACAGTTTTTGCAGACCGGGGAGTGCCAGTTCAGTCCGAACGGCCTTGCCATCAAAGACCAGAGTCCGTCCACTCTCGATGATCGGAATCCATAGATCGCCCGCCTGTTCGATTGGCGCGGCAACAGATCGGGCGCGGGCAGTGCGGAAGCTGATAATCTGTGCGGGCAATGCAAGCGGTTCGTTGCGATCTCCGCAGGAAAACCATACATTCCCGCCTGATAGCGCCATATCGTGGGCATTCTGGCACGGCGTAAAGCGGCGAATCGTGCTGAAATCCACGAGCCGTAGCAGCATTACGGTGCTGATCGCCGGGGCGTTCAGCCAAATTGTTTCCCCATCGCTGATAGCTTCACGAACACTGTCCGCCCCCACAAACGCGATTTTCTGGAGCAACGCACCCGCTGCATCGTGAACCGCGATTTCGTTGCCGAAAAATGACCAGATGCGCCCCGGTGTAAAGGTCACATAGGACGGTGTGCCGCCCAAATCAAAGGGAATGAGCGTGATCCCGTTTGCGCTGCTCACCATCCGCACCGCTTGTCTGCCGCCTGCTTCCAGTACCCAGACGCCCTCGTTGCTGTGAATCAGATCAGTCGCTTTATCGGCAAATGGCTGGGTGGTGGTTGCCAGAATCGCTCCATCTTTCGGATTCAGGCGCTGCACTGTGCCATCATCAAACAGACACCACACCCCATCGGCGGCATAGATAGCATTTCGCAACGTACCGCCCAGGGTGAACGTAGCGACGATCTGAGTGCCTTCGATACGCTGTAATTTCCTTCGGCCTGCCAGCCAGATTGCGTCACCACCATCGAAGATCGCAGGAGCGTTAATCTCCGTGCGAATTTCGGTGGGCGCTGTGCCTTCCGGGGCATCGACTGCCAACACCGACACCTTGCGATCATCACGGGACTGAACATAGACGAACCCACCATTCAGAATCGGATCAGCCGCATTGTTTCCCACCGGGAACGTGTTGGGGCGTTGACTCTCGGCTGGAGGGATACGCATCAATATTGACTGACCAGTCGTTTGGGGATCAGCGCCACGATTGACCAGCCAATAGTTGCGCCCATCGAAACGGGCTGCTCCCGGATCACGTCCCACTTCGATCAGGTGGGTACGCTGGGTGTCCCCACGATACAGGGTGAGATAGCCATTCTGGTTGAGGCGGCTTTCCGTCTGGGCGACGCCCGCGCTGGATACCGTCAGTGTGCGGGTGCTGCCCGTGCTGGTACGCATCGGGCGTATCTGCGCCAGAAAACCGCTGTCCTGGAGGCGCTTGTCTTCATCCTGCAAGGCTTGTAATTCGGCGGCGCGTTGGGTGCGTGCCTGTGCAATGATGGCAGCGAATGCCAGCAAGAGAAAAAAGAGGGCAAGCGCGCCCAAAAACCGCAGTGACCAGTTGACCGCCGCCGGAAACAGGGCGCTGTTTTCGGTTTGCAGATATAGAATCGGGGAAATTGCTTCCCGCGAGATAGCTGCGTTGACATTGGGACGACGACGCGCCATCGTGAGCGCCGCCTCAACGGTGTGTCCGTTGGCAAGGCCGCGCAGAAATTCTACCGCCAGTTTGCTCGAACGTTCATAGACGACCTGCGTTTGCATCGCCACGACAGAGGGAAAATGTGGCGTCAGTGACGGTGCAAAAGCCGCGATATTGCTCTCGCGGTTATCGGCAGAAGTCTCGCAGGCCAGCAGAAAAATCAGACGGGATTCCTGTTTGGCAAGCAGAGACATTAATTTTGTTGCCGTTGCCGGTGTATAACCCGCAGTAGCGCTCTTCAGGAAAATCCGATCCGGTGTGCCGTGTCCGGCATAAATGATGACATGGTAATGTTTGGCGGGCAGGTTGGACAGCGATTTCTCATCGCCGCTCTCGGCGATAAGTTCAATTTGCAGCCGTCCGGGGCGCAACCGATTCGCCTTGCGGAGCGCGGTGATGGCGTCCTGCATTTCCGCTTCGGTGCGGTCAATCTCCTTTCCCAGATTTTCAAATTCTGGCGGCATCCCGCCCTTGATGAACAACACGCGCAACGTCCCGCGAATCGGCGCGTTTTTGAAAGGGCGCACGGTTCCGACCTCGCGCACCAGCGAGAAATTCGTATCCAGGGCGACGAAGCGTTGATCGTAGCGTAGCGCTTCCCAGGGGAGGCCGCTCAAGGCTGGCGGCAGGTCAACCAGCACCAGGCGCAGCAAGCCTCCATCCTTGTTCGCCACAGCAAGCGCCTCCTGGACTGCCGCCTCCACCGCGCCCGTCGGGATCAATGCCACGCCGAGCGCATTTCCCAACGCCGTCAGTTGCGCTTCGGTAGCCGGTTGGGTACGGAGGTTGTCCACTGTAGCCTGCACTTCCGGCGACAGCACCAGTTGAAAAGGACTGCGGACGGCAGGCTTGGGCTGTCGCAATCCGCTATGTGGCTGTGCGACAACCTCTACCTGCTCCTGCTGAATGCGGAAGCGAAGCGTGATGCTGATCTTCTCCGACGCGGGCATGATGAAGATTCCTCGTCATATTCATTTAAATTGAAGCGCGTCCTGTATTGCTTTGGAATCAAGGCTTTCGACAATGATTGCATTGGTCGGGACTTCGACAGTATAGATCACGCCATAGTTGGAAAGCCCGACTGTGCCGTTGATTTCAACATCTACCCCATTGAATTTATCTGTAATCTGGAAATATGGGGATACCCGGCTCACTAATTCCTTTGCCGGATCAATTTCTGTCTCC
>CAYSOC010000288.1:0-3106 GCA_964432445.1 uncultured Anaerolineaceae bacterium | reverse complement strand
ATTGTGTTTCTTTCGTCGCACACCGCGTTTTGCTCGTATGTGGGTTAGTATACACTACCTTTCCCTATGGTCAAGGGTCATTTTTGCAACTTTTACACCAGTTTCAATATCGTTTGAATCGAGTTCCCGTAATATTCCCACCTGATCTACGATCTGTGCTTTCAGGAGCGACGATGACAGACGAAAAACAGGACTCACAACCAGTCGGCCTCACACACACGGATTATCCCGGCGGGCCGCTGCATACCCACACCTTCGATTTCAGCTTTCTGGATGAACTACTGCCGGAAAAGTATCAGAATGAAGTGGAAGTTAGCGCCGCCCCAATGGGTTCAGCCGATCTCATTTACGATGAAAATGGCAAAGTGGCGTGGGATCAGATGTGGCAGGGCTTTTGTGACTTGGCGCTGGCAGGCGGCCCGCCCCATCGCGGAGAGCTACTCGAACCTGTCGCACCAGACGAAATTGTACAGGATTTAGTAGCCTATGAATCTGTTTGCACGGAAATTGAGCGCGGCTTGCGGATGATTACCGGGCTGGAAGTAGTCCGCCATCGCGTCCCCGGCTGGATTGGTATTGTCTGTGACAGCGAAAAGATGGCATTATGGCTCTTGCGCGCGATCATTGTAGAAAATATCAGCGTGCGGCGGGAAGGGGTAGCCCTCTACTTCCCGGCAGGCCCCAAATTTACCCTTGCTGGTGAGATCAAAAATGTGATCACCTCTCTCGCCAAAACATATCATTACTGGAAAGAACACATAAAAACCACAAAATCCGATTGATTTTCATCATAAACGAATTGAATTTGTCACAATTTCAGCACAATTAGACAAAATTTCATAAAAATGGATCAATTCTTATTGACACCGGGGGGAATTGATCTACAATACGATTATCTGTTCGGTATTTGCGGAAAATGTATGTCTGCTGACGGCCAATTGGCCTTGTACGCTATCGAATATTTCAGTACACCTCTGGCGGAATGGACGCCCGAAAATGTACTGTCCTGCGCTCCTGCGTAGCCTGATTTAGCGTCTGTCAGCTTGGTTGATAGGTCGCCATCCCGCCGCAGGGGTGGCGATTTTTGTTTCGCTGCTTTGTTCAAACTGTTCAAGGAAAAGGTGAAATAACCGGGTTGATCAATACCGTTCCGTTCCAGCTTCTCTCGCAATTCAAGCAGTCTCCGACAATTTATCCTCAGCCACAAACTGACATTCCGGCAGCCATCCAGCCGCCGACTCTTCCCAATGATTTTGCAGTCTATGACAATCGGCTCTTTTACAAAGGGATCGATGTGCTAGCGTTGGCAGATGAGGCTGAAATGCCCTCACAAACGCATGTGCGCTACCTGCCTTCGCTGCGGGCGAACGTTTCTCAAATGCGCGAATGGTTCAATATTGCAAAGGCGCGCACCGGATTTCCGGGCAATTTGACATTGGCTTTTGCAAGCAAGGCGAACCCATCTGAACCCGTCGCAAAGACGCTTTTGCAAGCAGGCACAGCCTACGAATGCTCGTCAGCCTTCGATATTGATATTATGCGCCACGCCTATGCACAGGGTTGGATAGACCAGAACCGGGAAATTTTCATCAACGGATTCAAGATTCCGGCGTATACGCGCCGTGTGTTGAGCCTGCGCACTGATGGGTTCAGCAACATCACGCCAATTTTCGATGATCTGGAAGAGATTGGACAGTTTGCGGATAGTGATCTTGAGTTCGCTGTGGGGTTGCGCTTTCGCACCACCAGCAATGGGGAAGAGATCAACCGCTTTGGGATGGATGACGACGATCTGGCAGAGGCTGCTGACCGTATCGCGCATACCGACAATCTACGTCTGACCACATTTCACGCCATGCACACGGTCTCGGCTTCGCGCGGACTGCAATATATGACGATGGTAGCGCAGAGTCTCCGTTCCTATGCGCGGTTGCGCCGGATTGCGCCGACACTGCATCGGTTCGACATTGGAGGCGGAACGCCAGCACGCACAGCGGATATGAATCACCAGGATTGGCTGACCCAGCTTCTCGCGCTCATGAACGAAATTTGCGCAGAAGAGGGCGTTCCAGTACCGGATTTGATTATCGAATCCGGGCGCTATCTGGTACAGGATCATGCGTTCCGGCTGTTCCATGTATTCAAGAAGCGCGGCACAGACGAAGGTACTCCCTACTACATGATTGACGGTTCGATCATGAGTACCTTCCCGGATGCGTGGGCGCTTGGGGATAAATTCACCGTGCTTCCGATCAACCACTGGGAGAGTGAGTTTGTCACGGCGCGGCTGGCGGGCATCACCTGCGATCATGATGATGTATATCCAACGCACCGCATGGCAGACGTGCCACTTTCGATGCCCTCAGATACCGAAGGCTTGATCGTTGGGTTCTTCGACTGCGGGGCATACCAGGAGACACTTGGTGGACGTGGTGGCAGTAAGCATTGTATGCTTCCCGAAGGCCGCGAATTAATTCTTGATGAGGATGAGTTCGGTGTATTTATCACCGATGCTCACGATGGTCAGGATTCACGTTGTGTCCTCTCCAATCTGGGATATTCGCTGTCGTAAAAGCGTTGAAAATAGGCAAGATAAAAGGGCGATCCTGTTGAGTCGGGATCGCCTTTTTTACTCGTTGTCTCTCTGTGTTAAATGAGTGCGACGCATTTTGACAGGATTTTTATCTGGTTTATTCGTATAATGAGACGAAGTTTTTTATCGGTTTCAAAAGGAAACCCTCATGGCAACAACCGCCATCCGAGCAAACGAAAGTAACCTTCCTTTTCGTATCACGACCCGTCTCCGGTTGATAGGAATCGGAGCAGGGCTGATCGCGCTCACCCTTTTCACACTCTATGCTGCCAACAGTTCCTATAACACAACGTTGGAACTATTTCGCGGATTGGTCGAAGTAAATGCGACCAAAGTCAACGCCAGCGAAGCGGCTCTCGCTGCTATCGCCCGTGTCGATAGTCAGGCAGCGAATTTTATTGCTACCGCGCCAGATGATCCCAAACACTGGACAAGCCTCGATGGAATCCATAGCAGTTTTCAGGACTTCCGCGAGGAGATGTTCAAGGTGAAAGCAAACCTCGCTTCCGATAG
>CAYSOC010000287.1:0-3126 GCA_964432445.1 uncultured Anaerolineaceae bacterium | reverse complement strand
AATGAGCGATTATGGTGTAGATACCTATGACTTCGTGATTTTCACCAGCGAAAAGACATTCAAAGAGAAACCCGCGCTGGTCGAGCGTGTTGCCAGAGCGCTCGTAGACGGTATCAAGGATGTGATCAGCGCTCCCGATAAAGCCATCGACTATGTTCTGGTGTACGGTAAAGACCTCAAACGCGAAGGTCAGCTTCAGCGCCTGCAAGCCTCGATCCCGCTGATCAATCCACCGGGGAGTAAACCAGGCACAATGAGTGATAGTAACTGGGAAATTGCGTACAAAATCCTGCTGGATCAGAAGATTCTCAAGGCTCCGTTTGATTTCAAAACGACTTATTCGACAGCCATCATATCGAAAATCTATGGTCAATAAGGACGATCACCTATGGCAATCATTGCGATTCCGCCCCCGAAAACAACCGCTGTACAACTTCCGTTCTGGCGGCGTTTGCGGTGGAGCCTCATTCAATATTTTGTCCTGCTAGCCGTTGTGCCGCTTGCGGTGGTCGTCTACATCACGCTGTCACAGATCAACGCACAATCGACGCGGCAGGTCTTCGGTGCGCTGGAATCCGTCTCCGGTTTGAAGGCTGACCAGATTCGGCAATGGCTGCACAGTGGCGCGGAAATTATGATTACCATCTTCGATCCAGATACAACAACGTCGATGGTCGCCGCTGTAACTTCTCAAAATGAGGAAATAGCGCGGGAAGTCAGCCAGAATCTGGAAGGGTTGATCAAGCGCAACGACAATGCCACCGATGTTGTCAAAATCTTTGAGAAATATTTCCTGTACACCCTCGATGGCAGAGTTGTGGCGGCATCCAGCAGCGCCGATCTGGGTAAATCGGTACAGCGTCAGCCCTATTTTGCCAGCAGTCTGACGGGAAGTTTTACCCAGCCCCCATACTATTCTGTTGGTACAGGGCAACTCACCATCATCCACACCGAGCCGCTCATGAGTAACGGCAAAGTGGTAGGCGTTCTGGCGGGTCAGCTTAGTGTAGATACCCTCAGCAAGATTATGACGGTGCGCGCTGGTTTGGGCGAGACGGGCGAGACGTATCTGGTCAGCAACGAAAACAACTATTTCCTCACGCCAAGCCGTTTTGATCAATTTAACCAACCGCGCGCCTACCACAGCACTGGTATCGACAACGCCCTGGACGGCAAAAATGGGAGCGGCCTCTATACCGCCTATCGTGGCGTATCCGTATTGGGCTACTATCGCTGGATACCGGAATTGCAAGCGGGACTCATTGCTGAACAGGACGAATCGGAAGCACTTGCCGCCACTCGTACCGTGTTTAGTACCAGTTTGCTGGTTGCTATCTTGTCTGCGCTCCTCGCCATCCTGATCGGCCTCAACCGCATTACCCGCATCTCGCGCCCGTTGCGCGTGCTGACTGATACGGCAACACAAATCGCCGGTGGCAATCTGAATCTGCGCGCAAATGTGAAGGAGCGCAACGAAATCGGGCTGTTGAGCGATGCCTTCAACCAGATGACTGGGCAACTGGCGCAAAACATCCAGAAACTCGACAACCAGATCGAAGAAGTCGAGCGCACGAACAAGCAACTCCAGATTGCTACTGCACAGGCGCGCGAATCGGCACGCCTCAAGAGCGAATTTATGTCTACCATGTCGCACGAATTGCGCACACCGCTGAACGCGATGCTGGGCTTCACGGGGATTTTGCTGGCGGGCATGGATGGCAAGATCGACGAAACCGCGCATTATATGCTTGAGCGTGTCGAACTGAACGCCAAACGCCTGCTCGGTCTGATCAACGATATTCTGGATATTTCCAAAGTTGAAGCCGGGCGTATGGAAGTGGTTGCCAAGCCTGTCGAATTGCAACAGCTTGTCAATCAGTGGGATGCCCAGACAGGCGTCCTCGCCCGACAAAAAGGGCTGGAATTTGCTATCGAGTACAACCCGGCGCTGCCAAAAACCGTGATTCTGGATCGGGAGCGCGTGACACAGGTGATCACGAACCTGCTCTCCAATGCGTTCAAATTCACCGAAAAAGGCAAGGTTCAACTTACCGTTACCATGAACGGAGATAAATTGATTATGAAAGTCTCCGACAGCGGAATCGGTATTCCCCCGCACGCCCTGAATTACATCTTCGATGAGTTCCGTCAGGTCGATGGCTCGTGGCGACGTAACTATGGCGGAAGCGGGCTGGGTCTCGCAATTGTTCGTAATCTCTGCCGTATCATGGATGGGAAAGTTTCTGTAGAAAGCAAGCTGGGCGAAGGCAGCGTCTTCACCGTTACACTTCCCTTGCGCACTGTCGAAGAAGCACAACCTGTCACCGTCGGTTGATATAGGAAATCTGCAATGACGTTAAATATGCCGCGTGATCTGCTTGCTGACTGGAAAGTCCTCGTTATTGATGACGAGCCGGATAGTCTGGACGTTGCCAGTCGTGTATTACGCTTCTTCGGCGCGAATGTAAAAACTGCCGTCAACGGGCAGGATGGTCTGGATGCTCTCCGTACCTTTCACCCGAAACTGGTGATTTCTGATATTTCAATGCCCGTACTGGATGGATGGGGCGTGATCTATGAAATCAAAAATGATCGCACTATCATGGATACGCCCGTGATCGCACTGACGGCGCACGCCATGACCGGGGATCGGGAACGCGCCATCGCAGCGGGTTTTCACAATTATCTTACCAAACCGCTCACACCAATGACCTTCGTGCGCGATTTGCTTGCCTTGCTCGTGCATTTGCCTCAATTCAAGGTAGTTGCAGAAAGGGTTCTCAAGGATGAACATTAAAGCATGGAAGATTCTTGTCGTAGAAGACGATCCTGATGGTCAGGACGTTGTGCAGCGCATTCTGAAGCATCATGGAATTGCCTTTGATGCCGTCTATGATGCCGAAACTGCGCTGCCTGCTGTTCAGCAAAACCACTATACAGCGGCAATCATCGATCTGGCACTACCCAATATCGACGGGTGGGGCTTGTTGAACGCCATTCAGAAAGACCCTAATACGGCTTATCTGCCCTGCTTTGCGGTGACGGCATTTCACTCTGCCGAAGTCGCTGTCGAAGCGATCAATCGCGGCTTCATTGCTTATTTCCCGAAGCCGCTTGACCCTACTT
>CAYSOC010000286.1:0-3170 GCA_964432445.1 uncultured Anaerolineaceae bacterium | reverse complement strand
TGGTGCGAATAATCGGAGAGGTAACATTCTTGCTGACAAACTGCGCTGTTCCGCGAATCGTAGACATTGTTTGACGGGTTTCATCCACAATTGGCTTGATCTCTGTCCGAACCAGACTGATGAGCGCACTGATTTGTAGAATCAGGACGATCAGAGCGATGCAGATGAGCGTCCCTTGCAATGCCAGCACTACAATGAAAAAGTCGCGCAAGACACGGAAGAAATTGGCAACGCCCGCTGAATCGGAAACCGCACCGAGGATTGCTACAATCAGGCCGACAACAATGGTGATTGCCAGAACCGCAAGGCTGATAATCACCCACTTGATAATATTTGGCCCACTCGATTCCTCTTCCGGCGGTTCTGGTGGCGGTGGAGGAGTGAGCGATTTCGGTGCAACCGGTTCTGGTGGCATTGCTGAATAGGGCGTTGCTGGCGGTGCAACGGAAACTTTCTGGCTGTTGGTCATATCCCCCTCATATGGTCTTTCGCCGGAACTCAGCGCGACTCAAATTATGGTCGTCCGCTCAGGATACGGGCTGCGATGAGCGCTAACAGGCTTCCGAGTGTTCCGGCAAAGGTATGGAGTTGCCCGATGCTGAACAGCGTGATTCCAAACGCCGTGCCAACATATTGACCAAGCAAAAAGCCGACCCACCCGGCCATCAGGAAAAACGCCAAACGGCGTATATCTCCCCCGGCAAGGAAATGGAAGGCCGCCCCATAGAGGGTTGCCAGAATGAAGCCCAAAGCGAGCGAAGGACTGATAATCATGCCTTTAATATTATCAAAGATTTGGCAATATAGCAGACATCCCGCAGATGTGATAGGATAATTTTAGATTGCGCAGGAGAGCAGGCTTGATCGGGCATCTTTTTTTCGCGCATATGCTCGCCGATTACGTCCTCCAGACGAACTGGCTGGTGATGCGCAAGGTCAAACTGGATGGGTTGCTGCTGCATGGCCTGATGGTTTGGCTGATGTCGATCTTTGTGTTGCCCGGTTACATCAGCGTAATTTTCGTCCCTATCCTGATTATGACGGTGCTTCACACAACACAGGACTGGATCAAGGTCTATTCCGGCCCGCGCATGAAAAATGTCCATAGCTTCTATAGCTACATGGTGGATCAGTTCGGGCATTACATCACCATTTTTATCCTGAATGCACTCGTGATTGGGAGCCTGACCAACCCGCCGGGCGAAGTCGAAGTCTTCGTCATGAGTGTTGGCGCGTGTACCGTAGCGATCACGCGGTTCTACGAAGTAACATGGTGGGCAAATTTCCAGCAAATGAAGATGGTCGCCTATTTCGCGCGCTGGCGCTGGTTTGAATATGCCGAACATATCGCCATCTTTGCGCTCAGTCTGGCGGGTTATTTTTATCTTGCGCCGTTGTGCATTTTTCCACGTCTGATTTATTCGTATAACACCCCATATTCTGTGCTGAAACAGAAATATGGTTTGCTGGAAATGCTGCTTGGCGCGGCATTTAGTATTGTGCTGGGTGCATTAATGTCTCGCCTGTTCCCGGCATCTTTGCGATAATGAGATCAATCGAGGTGATGAAGTCGTGCCAATCATCGATCAACGCATCCTGATCGTTGCCCCATCGGAGGCCGTCTGGCCTTATCTGAGCGAAACCGCGCTCTATAGCCGCTGGAACAAAGGAGCAAAACAGATTTCTCTGCTATCTACCAAATTAAAAGGGGTGGGCGTTCGTCGGCGCTGCACCGATTCACGGGGCAAATCTGTCGTCGAAGAAATGACCGCATGGCTGGATAACATCGGTTACGAATACATCGTCATCGAAGGGCCGTATAAGAGTTTTATCGGACGGCTCCGCCTGCAACCCCTTCCCGAAGGTACGTTGATCACATGGGAAATTGATTACAAGTTACGCGGCGCATTTGCTGGTTTGCGCGATGCACTTGGGTTTCGTCGCCGCCTGCGTAAACAAACTACAGACAGCCTCCGTATATTAAAACGCACCGTCGAAGCCAGTGGTATTCGTCTCGACCCGGAACGCCAGAAACGTGTTGCTATGCAAGCCGATCCCGGTTTACAGGCACGTCAGGCGCGGATGAACGAACCCACTACGCGCGCCCCCATGCAAACACCAACAATGCCACAGCAGCCAATATACTCCCCTCCACGAGTCGTTGTTGGCGAGGATGATTTGACGGAAATTCCATCGACACTGCCCCCTGCCCCCGCGACCTCTGTCCCGACTGCCATTCCCGCACCGCCGACTGCCGCCCCACAAATCACCTTGCCCCCTGCGGCTGTGCGTGCCGAAATTCCCCCGCCTCCGGTTGTGGGAGAACGTACAATCCCGGCTGCTGCAAAACCAGCTATCCCGGAACCACCGATCAAGGTGGATGATACCAAACCATCGATCAAACAGGTTGCTGAACCGACAATTGCCAGTAGTGCCGCTGATGATAATGCGGATTCGCTCGCCAGTACCGTCCCGATTGAATTGGTAGCTCCGAAACCACCCGCACCGCCGCCAACAGCGACCCAAAATGTGATTGTCCCGCCGCCATCGCTGCCAGATTTGCGTCCGCCGCTGGAACCATCCATCCCGATGCCGACGCCTGCCCCTTCGGAGTTGCCACAGCCACCCCAGAAAATGGAAACGGGCGAGATGTCGATTTGGGATGTATTCGGAGTATCACGTCCCAGCGATGTCCATAAAAAGGACGTTCAGGATATTATCGCCAGTTTGAAACCCAAATTGCCCGATCCTGAACCGATCCAGATGCCGACTTCTCTTTCCGCCATCTTTAGAAACGAACCGGCAGAACCAACGGTTCAGAGCAAAGCCCTTTCCGCATCGGAGCCTGAACCCATGTCTATCCGTGAAGAACCGCCGACACCCGTCAACCTGAAATCGCAGCCGCCCCGCCCGGTTTCGCGCCAGCACGCCCTCTGGGGTGTCAAGCCCGACGAAGAAGAAAAAGAATCACCTGTATTGCCGCGTCTGAGTCAATTGCGGAGTGGCGTTAAGGTACGTAGCTCACGCGCACCGATACAAGCCAAAGCGGATGTAAAGGTTCGGTGTAAGTAGTAAACAACGATTGATCATGTTCACACGGGATGAATTGAGTAAATTTTCTAGCGACCGGACACTGAACGGATGAGCGAGAGGAATGGACTTGAAAGAGG
>CAYSOC010000285.1:0-3315 GCA_964432445.1 uncultured Anaerolineaceae bacterium | reverse complement strand
CGCCTCTGAGGAAAATGATCTTTTCGATGGCGGATAACACGTGTCCCTCCTCGCGTAATAACTGTAACAGGTCTTTCTTTTCGATGATACGGCTGGCCGCATCTGCCGCTGTGCGAACATCTTCCACCGGGTCGGTGGCAATATTTTTCAACAATCGGCGGATTTCTTCCAGTGTGAACAATCCCGCCGGGAGCGTATCTGCCGTGTTGGGGATTTTGCCAGCGCCACCCGCCAGACCGCTAACCGGGTTGGAAAGCAGGTTTGCCAGATTGGAAATACTGGGACGGTTGGTAGGCGTCTTTCGGGATTGCTGTGTTTTTTCGCCTTCTGGCGGCTTGTCCTGCTTTTTGTTGTCTTCCGATTTGCTTTCCTCGGTGAGCGCATCGAGCAGGAATGATCCCCGGCGGTGGCGTTCTGTTTTCGCATTCATTTCCGGTGATGGGGCAGGCTTGTTCGGATTCAAACCCGCGCCAATTTCGCCCAGCATGAACGCAGTCACAGCGCGTAGCCAGTAATCGTTGCGTTCTTTCAGGAAGGATTCAATCGCCTTTTTGGGATTATAGGATTCGATGCCGAGTTCCAGTTGACCCGCCAGAATCAGATCGTTGACCCATGCCGAGGGATTCAGCAGTTGTGCGATAAGTTTGCCGATCTTCGGGGAAACAATGGCTTCGAGTGCTTCGGCGGCATTGGCGCGCCCTGTCGTCGATTCAGCACTCAGCGCGGTACGGATGACCTCGATACCTTCTGCATCATAGAGCGTGCCAAGCATCTGGAACAAATCGACTTTGAGTACCTGATTGCGTTCGTTAATCACGTCGGCAAACAGCGAATCCTTGATCAGTTCCGACGCGCTGTGCAGGCGTGCGATGTTTCGATAAATCTCCGTGAGGATTTCATCAATTCGCCCCAGCAACAGGTTTCGATATTCATCCCGCTGGATCGATGCCAGAATGAAGGTAGCAGCCTGGCGTTGCTGCGGTGCGGGCGCAGTCAACAGGACGCGCACAGGTTGAACTGCTGCTTTCCCTTTGGAGATGAGGGCTTGCGTTGCCTCCCGACGTACCAGATTGATCGGATCATCCAGACCGGAAAGCAATGGCGGAATCGCTTCTGGCGCGTCGATGTTTTTCAGGATACGAATCGCCGTAAGGCGCACACGCTCGGAAACATCGCGCACCTGTTTCCCGATTTGCTGGATGTTGGCGTTGCGTTGCGAAACAGTCATCACACTGTCGAGGGTATTCAGCACCGCCAACCGTACAATATCTATCGGGTCGATCAGATAGCCGAGCAGTGCCGAAACCTGCGACGCGCCGCCAGATTTGCCCAGAAGCTGCACCCCCGCGACGCGATCTTCGGGGTGGTCGCTCGCCAGTAACCGCTGAATCATCGCCTCGGCTTCCGGCTTATATTTGGGATCATTCAGCAGGAATGGAATCACCTGCATCTGCACATCGCTCTGAGCGCTCGGCAATATCTGCATAACGATTTTCAGGTATTCCGGGTTGGCGAGTGCGCGGCTGTGTTCCAGCCCGGTGATCGCGGCACGTTGCACCTGCGGGTCGGGGTCTTCCAATGCTGCCGCGCTCAGTTTTTGCACCAGATCGGAGCGTATGTCGTTTTCGGCAAAGACGGTCAGCAACCCGGCGCGGACATCTGCCGATCCGCTACGCACCCGGTTTTCCAGCAATGGCACAGCATCGCGCCCGGTTGCCTCTACGAGGAGTTGCGCCGTGAGCAGAATTTCGCTGGTGTCGGTGCTTTCATAGATGCGTTTGGTTAGAAAGTTGACCGTCTCTTTATCTGCCAGATTGACGCTGTTGGCGGTTTCCAGAAAACGGCTGGTTTCCTTCGAGAACATCCCGAAATCTTCCTGTTCCAGCATCTGGACAAGCGCTTTTGCATAGTTCGCGCGCAGCATGACCGCCGAGAGTGCCATCACAGCGCTGAACCCGCCAAGCACCACCGGCAGGAACCAGTTCGTATTGGTAATCGGCAGCAGGACAATCACCCCGCCGATGAGTGTCCCAAACGGCGTAACGACACCGTTCACGAATGCCCGCGACCTGCCGCGCACCTTCAGCGGCACAGCATTATATAACAATTCATTCACAATGCCATAGATAGCGATCTTGATCGTGTTGTTGTTGAAATAGGCCAGACCACCGGAGAACAGTTGCAACGGGAACGCAATAATAATCCCGGTTACTATCAAAACAATAATAGGGAATATCAGACTTGCATTGCCAACGCCAATTTTGGCAACAAAACGACTAAATATAAATAATTGTATCGGAAGGATGATCAATCCTCCGATTCCGGTAAGCGTCCCGGTATAGTTGGCGATTTGCCCTGTCGCATTTCCCATGTTGTACCGGAAAATATTCAATGTCTGAAAGGTGATCAGGGTTAATGTTACTGTTGCAGCAAAGCTCGCTAAGGCCATCACACGCAGATACGGAGAGTCTTTTACATACTTGAATCCTTCGCGCGTGTTCTCCCAATAGGAGGCTCGTTTTTCGGATTTGACATCGCTGCTGCCGGGGAGCGTCTTGATCCAGCGGCCCCGATTCATGACCAGCAACGCCATAACAAGCATGGTCGCTGCCCACATAAGGATGATGCTTTCCGTCTTGAGGAAGCTATTCAGCAGCGGAATCGAGAACCCGGCAACGATCACCGCGACGCGCAGGATAGAAAACAGGACAGGGTAGGCACGCTTGGCAGACTGGGTATCGAAGAAGGTGCTGCGATATGTCCCGGCGTGGACACTCAGCACGTCGAAGTTGATACGAAATAGTATGTAGAAATAAATATAGCCGATACGAATCTCGCCGAACTGTAGTATGATAATACCGACAATGATCCCGAATAAGCCAAGCCCTATCATCCATAACATAACGCGCTCGTGTGAATAGCGATCAACGAACGCAGAATAGACAATAATGGCGAGCGTAACAGCGATTGCATCGCCAATAAAAAGATATGGAACGAGTTCCGGGCCGACCTGGGCAGTAAACGCAGCGAGTATGACGATTTGCGCCCAGTTGATTCCCAGAACGAACGCAAAGATGAAACTCCCCAGATAGGCTAATCTGGGCCACTCTTCCCGGTTGATGTTCAGGGCGCGGTTTAACAATTTAAGCATAAATGTCTCTCAGGGAGTCTATGATGGTCGTATCCACTGTGTTATTCGTCGATCTGGATGGTACGATTTGTGTTAACCCATTTCGTACAGCGGTTTTCCCGCATATCATAAACCTATTATCTCCCAGAACTGGACTTTCTGGCGATCAATTGATCAGTGCCTTC
>CAYSOC010000284.1:0-3384 GCA_964432445.1 uncultured Anaerolineaceae bacterium | reverse complement strand
GAGGTTAAAGGGGTTGCGCACGCGCATCGGAATCGAACGCGGGAGCAACGGTTCTATTGCGCGAGGATGTAACAATCGCACGCCAAAATAGGCAAGTTCACGCATTTCGTCATAGGACACCGCATCGATCACGCGCGCGCCGGGGACGAATGTTGGGTCGGCGGACATGATGCCATCGACATGCGTCCACATCCAGACTTCCTCGGCACGTAATACAGAGGCCAGAATTGTAGCAGTATAATCGCTGCCGCCGCGCCCCAGCGTGGTAATCGCTCCCGTGCGTGTCGAACCGATGAAACCGCCAGTGAGCGCGACAGTCTGCGAATTCAAAACAGGTTTGAGCAGTTTATCAACGCGATCTTCCACCTGTTCCATGATCGGGTTCGCGTGCTGATAACTGTCATCGGTTGGCATCAGAGATGCACCGTCAAGCAAAGCGCAACGCAATCCATCGCGCTGCACCAGCGCCAGCAGGATTTCCGCGATCAGGCGCTCTCCGATAGACATTACTGCATCATGTTCGCGCGGCGTGGCCTCGTTCTGGCGTTTATTAGCGATCTGGTCACACGCCGCCAGCGCATTGAATAGCCAGCGATCCAGCGTTTTCATCAGAATCGCGCGCGTTGATTGTGCTGAAAATAACGACTCGACAATATTCCGGTGTTGTTCCCGGAGTGCATTAATTGTGCGACGATAGGCCGCTTCATCATGCTGGGCGGCCTGCTGGACAGCACGACGCAGTTGATCTGTTGCGCCCGCCATCGCGGAGACAACCACAACCATCTTGGGCCACGCCAGCGATTCGGCAAGGATCACCTGTGCCACCTGTTGGATGGAGCGCGCATCGAGCGAGAGTGACCCGCCGAATTTCATGACGAGGGTAGACATTAAAACAACCTCACCTTGTTACCCGGCGTTTTAGCCGGGCGAAGTGTTGGCCTCTGAACGGGTTAGACAAAAAACACATAGGTGAGGTCAATTGTATCTGATGTTTATAGCTGCAATGCTTTTTCGTGATCCAGAAGCGCCCGCACATCGTCCAATGTCGCGTCGATAGTACGCAGTTCGTTTGGATAATTCGAGACGATTTCCGGCAATGTCCCTTCGTGATATTTGATCACGATTTCCGGGTCTTTGAGGACATGCCCGGTCAGGACGCCGACGATTTCTTCATCTGGCTTGATGACGCCCGAAGCGATCAATTTTTTGATGCCTGCCACGCTCGCTGCCGATGCGGGTTCGCAACCAATCCCGCTGCGGTCAACCTGCGCCTTTGCGTCGATGATTTCCTGATCGGTCACGACTTCGACAATACCGTTTGTCCATTCGAGCGCGCGTTTGGCCTTCGGATAGCTTGCCGGGTTACCGATCTTGATCGCGCTGGCGTAGGTATCGGCGGTCACCTCATACTGCTTCGCAAAGTTTTCCTTGTAGCTGCGATAGAACGGTGCAGCGCCTTCGGCCTGGATCACGGCAATGCGCGGCATTCGGTCAATCAGGCCGAGCGTGCAGAGTTCGTGCAAGCCTTTTCCGAATGCGGATGTATTACCGAGGTTGCCGCCGGGAAGCACAATCCAATCCGGGACACGCCAGCGCCGCTGCTGTAACATTTCAAAAACGATGGTCTTTTGGCCTTCCAGCCGGAATGGATTCACCGAGTTGAGCAGGTACATCCCAAACTTCGCACACGATTCCCGTACAATTTTCAGGCAGGCATCGAAATCGCCGCGTACCTGCACATTGGTAATGCCATAGGCGACAGACTGCGCCAGCTTCCCGAAGGCGATTCCTTCAAACGGGAAGAAGACCAGCCCTTGAATCCCCGCCAGTGCCGCATAGGACGCCATCGAAGCGGAGGTGTTCCCTGTCGAGGCACAGGCGACGCTGGTTGCGCCAACCAGTACCGCGTGGGTCACGCCGCCGGACATGCCGCGATCCTTGAATGATCCGGTAGGGTTTTCGCCCTCATGCTTGAGTTGCAGCGCATTCGCGCCGATCCATTCCGCCAGACGCTTCGGCGTCTTGTACAGATTGGTGTTGCCTTCGCCGCGCGTGACGATTTTATCATCCGAAATATCGGGGAAAACAAGTTCCTTGTAGCGCCAGACGCCGCTGTTATAGGGCGTATCGAGCGCACCGAGGCGGCTATCAAACAGTTCACGGCTGACGGTCTTGCGGAGTGCATCCAGGTCATGTACCACATCGAGCAGACCGCCGCAGTTGGGACACGAGTAAGTTAACTCGGTAGTCGGATAGGTTCGGCTACAGGCGACACAGCGGAGAATGCTCTTCGGGGACATGCCAGGCTCACTCATGATTGTTTCCTTCCATTGTTGGTTGAACTGCTGCTGAATATGATCCTAAAATTTTGACGGTGGCTGCGCTGCGGAGTAATCCGAGCAAAGCGTCAGCACACGTTTCGTCCTGAAAATGACCGAGAAAATCGACGAAGAACCAGTATTGCCAGGGTCGATCCTTGCGGGGGCGCGACTCAATTTTGGTGAGGTTCACGCCGCGCCGGGCAAATTCGCCCAGACATTCATAGAGCGCACCGGGGCGATCCAGAAAGGTAAACATGATCGATGTTTTGGGACGCTCTTTCACTTCAGGATCGCCACGCCCGATCACGAAAAACCGGGTGAAGTTATACGGCTCGTCCTCAATACCGCGATCCAGTGCTTCCAGCTTGAAAAGCTGCCCGGCGAGGGCGCTGGCAATGACTGCGGTATGTGGTTCGGGTTGTGCCGCCAGATCGCGCGCACTTCCGGCGGTATCAAACCACACAATCGGCTCGAAGCCACGCCGACGCAAATAATTTTCACACTGTGCGAGGGCTTGTGGATGCGAACGAACGCGCTTTATATCCGCGATTTTTGTCCCGGCGGGAGCTAGCAGCATATGCCGGACGCGCAGGATGACTTCGGCCTGCACCCGCAAATCATAATCGAGCAGGAGTTCATAGGAACGCGCTACCGTCCCCGCCAGCGAATTTTCGACAGGCTGCATCCCATAGGTCGCCTTGCCACTTTCGACCAGTTCAAAGATTTCATCAAAGGTTTCACAGGGGATCGTAGTCACTTCCGATGTCTTGAAGTGCTGCCGGATGGCTTCTTCGGAATATGCACCGGGTACGCCCTGAAATGCTACGGTAATCGCCATTTATCACTCTGCATAAAAATCGAAAGGGCATGGACACCGCGTTATCCCGCAATGATCCACGCCCTGATTGTATGTATCGTCAGTTTGTCCCCATGAAGCGCCGGCACATACAGTCCGGCAAGGCGCAAGGACTTCGGGAACGAATTAAGATTATCACATTTGAAGGCGCTTTTTCAAGCATTTGTGGAGACTGCTGAATAGAGAAACATGCAAAATGCAAAAATC
>CAYSOC010000283.1:1369-3414 GCA_964432445.1 uncultured Anaerolineaceae bacterium | reverse complement strand
CGCCAGTGCGTGGCGCGTCCCCAATTCCCCAGAATTGGGGTTAGTCCTGATAATGTCGTTTATCACGATTAAGCAGGAAAACGGGTTTTGTTACACACAGGAGTCAGGATTTACCTGACTTCTCTGTTTCTAATTATCCGCCAACCATTACCTTAATTGCTTCGGTGATATTCCCTTGACGCCAGAGTCGAATTACTTTTTTTTCGCGCTCAACCAGTGTTGGTGCTTCTATTGGTACGGGGTCAGTATCCTCAAGACCTAGCAACCAATCGACAGAAACATCTAATGCTTCCGCTATATGGCGCAATACGTCACCTGTTGGATCATTGTCTCCATTTTCGTACCGGGAGACTTGTTTTTGACTTGTTCCAATAGCGGCAGCCAACGCTTCTTGTGTCATCGAAAGTTCCTGCCTTTTTTGTCGAATACGCGCTGCTGCTACGTGATCCATGTTTTTAGTCCTATAAGTCATTATGAAATTTATTTCAAAAACCGTTTGACAACAATCCCCTAAACGTCTAAACTAGTCGCATACGAGGTAGTTACGTTTAGCGACTAGTTTAGACGTTTAGGGGATATATATATGAAGGGAAAAATTAAGCGAATTGAAGCCGATCAGGGCAGACCGATCCGCGAAATCATACTGGAATTATCCGAGAAACACGACGGTAAGCAGAGTCAGGTTGCAAAAGAGTTGGGTGTTACCCCAAGCACTCTGTCTTATTGGTATGCAAAACTCGGACTGGAAATCAAACACACTGTGGAGGCAAAGAAAAAATGAGCAACCTTAAATCAGTTTCATCCATTATCCAGCGTGGTGAATTTGTAGTTCTGGACACGGAAACCACCGGGTTAGGGGCAGGCTCAGAGATCATCGAGATTGCCATTATCGACCCGGTTGGACGGGAGTTATTGAATACCCGCATTTGTCCCCTGTTTCGTATCCCCAAAGATGCAACAGCAGTACACGGCATCACCGATAAAGACGTAACGAACTGGCAATCATGGAAGCGCTGTCTATCCAGAAGGACGCTTCTGCATTGGTTGACCAGTATCGCACTTCCTTCTTTGACCCCTCAGAGGTGCGCTGATGCGCCAGACAAAAAAGCTGGTTGCAGCCCAGGCAGCGATCAAAGCATTGCCATCCGGCCAGCGTGCCATCGTACTCTACAACGCCACACAGGAGGACTACTACCAGGCACTTGAAAAAGCCGGGTTTTATTGGGACGCAGGCAGCGGGAAATGGGAGAAGGGCGACGATCACGCCCGCGCTCAGGGCAAATTTTCAGGCTCAATCTTTGAAGATGGAGAGGGTTTACCCAGTGGTGTTTTCCGCTTGCGCATCATGGCGAACGACGCCGAGCTATCCCGTGTGTGTGCCGCCATCAGTCGCGCCCTGGTCGCCGGAGGAATGTCGATTATCGAAGTCTCGGATACTGCCTATCCGAACCGACGCGGAGCAGGGTCGCGCGTCTACATGACCGGGAAAATGGAGGCCGTGCCATGATCGCCCCGATTCAAGCCGACGTATCCGACCAGACCACCAGATCGCCAAAAGTTATAGGAATAAATGCGGAAACTGCCGGGTTGTTCACCCGCCAGCAGATAATCCTGAGTGCCAGGCAGTGATTCACATGATTGACCTGATTCAATCCGACGAACCCGGCCAGACCACTCTCCATTGTCCCAGGTGCGGATCACCCGACTGGTACTGTTGGGATGAGCGCGTTCTGGATTGTTGGGACAGTCAAGGCCATCAGGCAGGCGTCAAAGTCGTTGGGTATCTCGGTTGCAACGTATGCCGCACCGTCTGGACGGATGTATCAATCGCGCCAGACCCGGATTTTGAATGTGAATGTGAGGAGGAATAGACCGTGATCAAGATTGTTGACCTGATTATCTCTATGGCAGCGGATAGCGCCGATATTTTCGCCCATCCGCAGCGGGAGCGCGAGAAGTTCGAGAAATGGCACACGGAAGCACAGAACAAACTGGACGCCGCCCTGACAGAAGGGTACACCCTCGTTAGCGCGACCCCGGCCAGC
>CAYSOC010000283.1:0-1218 GCA_964432445.1 uncultured Anaerolineaceae bacterium | reverse complement strand
AACAGCGCCAGCCCGATGTGGCGTTGTGTGTGCAGTGATGGAACAAAGGTGAATATCTTCAAACACGCCGACGCTGACAAGAATAATTTTTCATTGTTTGAGGGTGCAGGCTATGCCCCGGAGATGGAGCAGTTAAAGGACGGAGCAACGCTTGACTGGAAAACGCACCCGGTCAGGGTCACGCTACACAAGCCCGGTGATTTTTGGGAAGTGGTGCAGGTGCAACCACGCCGGAAAATGCCCAACCCGATCCGGTCTTGCCCGACGAAATCCCGTTCTAGTCGAGTCGCCGGGACGTTGCCGAACAACGTACCCGGCCAGTTTCCTACAAGAAAACACCAGGATGTATCATGAATTCTGTCTCAAACGATTCACTGCGTACCTTAGCCAACGGGATGAACGATCCCATCTATGAAGAACGCGAGGTTATCGCGGGGATGATCGCCAGTTCCGGCGATGGAGAAATCACCGACAGGTATCTGGACGAACTCCAGGCGGATGATTTTCTCTACTACCAGCACCAGCTTGTTTTTGAAGCGATTGCCGCGCTCCGGCGCGACGGTTTACCCGTTGACGAGATCACGCTGGAGAATGAACTCATCCGGCGTGACACGCTGCAACAAGTTGGCGGGATGGCGTACATCGTGGAAATCCTCACCTCTACCGTTGTACATGGCAACTGGCGAGGCGTGGTACATCTCGTTAAATCCCACCACAAACGCCGCCAGACGCTGGAATTAGCCAGCCGGATCGCACAGGCCGCGATTGCCGATAATCGCACCGACACCGAGCAGGCATTGACGCAGGCGCAGCACCTGATCGCCCCCGCCCGCACGTCGCGCCGCCGTACCTATGTCAACAGCGATGATCTCAACAAGCTACCGCCGATTCAATGGCTCATTCCCGGCAAAGTACCAGATCGGGCATTGACCGCTATCTTTGGGCGATCCGGCGAGGGTAAATCGTTCTATGCGCTCCGTTTGGCCTATGAGATCGGGCAACGCTTCAATGTGCTGTATGTGGCTGCCGAAGGGCAAGCCGGATACGCGCAGCGCGTCGAGGCCGGAAAGGTCATGAACCGCGTCCAATCGTTCGGGAAGGTGCGCTTTTGCCTGGGAACGGTTTCCCTGATGGATAAACAGGATTTGGCCGCGTTCATTGAAGAGAACCGCGATTATGCGCCCCGATTGATTATCGTGGACACCTTAGCCCGATCCA
>CAYSOC010000282.1:0-3432 GCA_964432445.1 uncultured Anaerolineaceae bacterium | reverse complement strand
TCGCGTTCTGGAAATACCTCAAGAGGATTGTTTTCTGATGTTCGTCAATGCCGATGATGTAATGAGGCTCATTAGTGCCTTTCGTATCTGCTGGCTATCCGGCAGGTTCGGCGGAGGCAAGACCGCAGGCGCGATCTGGATTGCAGGCTGGTTGGTCCGCAATGGCTACGCCAAAAAAATCGTTTCTAACATCCCGATCAAGGGAGCAAAAAAGCCCGATGTACCCCTGGAGGATGCGGTAATCATCCTGGATGAAGCGTGGATGTACGTCGATAACTGGCGCGATGTGAAGAAATACGCCGCCTTTCTCCGAAAAATGAATCTGTACCTGCTCATGCCGAGCGTCTGGCCGCCTAACCCCCGGCTCAGGATTATTGAGATACAGCGCACCTTGAATCTCTATGTGGCAGGCATCCCGTTATGGGTGTACCGCTGGAATATGTACATGGGGTCGGTGAAGGAAAAAGGACGGTTTGGGATGTGGAAGCCGGATCGGATTTTCGGCATGTACGACACCGAGTTTATCCCGACCGATGATGCAGGTATCACGCACGCCCTGAAACAAACCATGAAAAAGTATGTAGAGAAGCAAGGAAAGGATTCCAATGGGGAAAGAACGCCGTTTAACGATGATGCAGCAGGGGACAACGACCCCGGAGATGAAACCGCCCGCCGTATTGAAGACAATCTCGACAGGTTTGCCACCCTTACCGCCGAACAGGAAACCGCCCTCAAGCGCTATCGCAGACGCGGATAACCCCGACGGGATCGAGGTTCTATTCGGTGTACAGGGCAAGGATGTCAAGCGCAACCGGGACAACAAAATCAACCCGCGCGCCCTGGCAATCCTTGCGGTGTTGTGTTTCCTGCCGATGGGTTGGGGTTGGCTCTCCAACACCACCGGGAAGGCATCCCAGGCACAACTCAACATGACCTCTACCGCGTTTTTCGGGAAGGCACAGCACACCCCCACCCTGATAGCGCCCGCGCAGATCGTGCGCTACCCGGAGACGTGGACACCCACCTGGACGCCACGCCCCAGCGAAACCCCATTACCCACCACCACGCCGAGCAGCACGGTAACACCAAGCCAGACCACCGCGCCGACCTACACACCGAGCGTGACACCGACCTTCACAGGCAGCTTGTGGTTATCGATCAGCAGTGTATGGCCGGATCGTGACCAGTCATGGTGCAAGGTCAAAATCGTTGACAGCCGATGCGCCGACGAGGTGATCCCCGAAACAGGTATCGAATGGCGCACGACAGAGAATTTTGGCGTCATTTGCCCACCGGAACTCCCCAACGGGAGCGAGATTTTTACCGAACGCGGGGAGCGGTTGACCTGCATCGGACACCACAAAAAGGGGTGTACCGGGAGTGTTTGCAAGCTCTTTTTGTATTCCCGAACCCTGCGAAACGAGGTCATCAAAGGCAGGGAAGGCGACCAGAAACCGCTTTTAAAACTGACCACCGACACGCCACCACTTTCCATCATTCAGAAGAGGTAGGCAAGGCCAGGAGAAACCAGAACATGAAAAACTACAAAAAAGGAAACCTTTAATATGGCAGACCGTGCAATGACAATCCGCATTGAGACCGGGAAAATCTCTATCGAATGTGACCTGGCGGGCGATATTGGTTCGGATGATGTAATGGATACACTCCTGGAACTCGATACCATCATCCGCAGCGCCACCTATAAACGTCTGGCAAGTGCAGCAAACTCCATTTACAGCGAAATCGACAAGCGGATCGAGGAGATAAAAGACCTTGACCAGTCGATTCGTACCATCACCCTCACCCAAATCACGAAAAAGATTTTCGATGGAATGCTCAGTTATCGCGGGGAAACCGACGCCGTAGGGCTGAAAACCTATGGGTTATATATTCCAGACGACAGGATAGACGAACTGTGCAAGGTTGCCGGGCTGAAAGAACCACCGGCCACTGGCGAAAAGCCGCCTCATAAACCTGTCGCGGTGAAAGTTGCCCGCAAGGATAACAAGTGGGAACTGGTGGAGATTATCGGATGATTATCGACTGGACACGGGGCGAACTCAGACCACGCCCAACCCCGACCCAACCGAACCGCCGGAATATGTATTACCCTGCGAAATGCCCGATCTGCCAGTCCGAAGTATGGCGCAGAGCGTGCGACCTCAAAGGTGTTAAATCCTGCAAACCCGGCGCGGATGCCCGCGCCGGGTTTGGTAGCAGGGGAGCCGCCGCCGCCCGCCGCTTCGAGGCGCAGGCGCGCACCTACCGCCGCCATCCCAACCGCCCGGAGCGCCGCGTTAGGGACTGGCTGATTAATATTGGTATCGACTTCCAGAGCCAGAAGGTAATCACCCTGGAAGGGCAATTCTACATTCTGGACTTTTTTCTGAATCTATTCCCGCCGCGTATTGTCGAAGTCGTGGGATTCTGGCATAAACACGCCGACCACGTGCAGAAGCGCGATAGACGATTAGCCAGGTTAATCGCCTATCCGATTCTGTTTTTGGATAGCGATGAAATTATGAACCAGCCTGAAATCGCCAAACGTCGCCTGTTGTCATGGCTTACTGATTATGTCCTGTAACACTTCTAGCTTTCAATTTTTGCCGGATTTTCCTTTTCCATCCAAGCCAGTGCGTGCAGCGACTTTTCGCTGGTACAAATAACTTGCCAGCGTAAGCACTGGAATCATCACCAGATATTCCCAGGTCAACGCATTCCAATCTCCGTTCACGAGACGACGAAGCAGCAAATAGGGAATAGTGGGTGTACATAGGAGTAAAAGCACCGGAATCAGGAATTGAGGAATATTCATTCGGTGTTGGGTGCGGCGCTCATAAGATGTGGATAGAAACTGGAACAGGACAAGAAAAATAAACTGAATGATCAGCGCGACTGCCACCAAAATCTGACTGTTGGCTCCTGTTTTATTAGAGAAACTAAATAATGCGGTCCCTGAAGCGACGGCAAGCGATCCAAGGAAACGTCTGCTCCTCATGAACTGACGCAAATCCCACCACACAGCATTCGCCTGTTCCGGGATGTTTTTCCTCACAACGGGTATTTCCTGGGGTGTCGTCTCAGATAGTTCACCGTCATCCGAGAGAACGAGAGGCTGAATAGGGGCAGGCTGTGATTGCATTTGTATCTCCTAATCTGATCTATACGCAGATCAGGTTTTAATGTTTTATGCGGCCTGCGTGTAAATCGACTGTCTGATCCTGTTTTTGGATAGCGATGAAATTATGAATCAGCCTGAAACAGCCAAACGACGCCTGTTTTTATGGCTCACGGGTTGAAGAGAAAAAACATAACAGTTTTATAGCTTTTAAATGATCTATCAAGAGCTATAGAAAACCCTTGAATTTCTACCGATAAAAGCCGCCTATCGCGCCAGCGGTGAGCGTTCGCTGGAACGCCGCTGGGGATGTA
>CAYSOC010000281.1:0-3459 GCA_964432445.1 uncultured Anaerolineaceae bacterium | reverse complement strand
CCAGTGTAGAACAAAAAAGTTCCGTCGTCAAGCCGGTTGCCGTCGCAATTCGGCATCTGCGGCTCTTGCTTTACAATATTCAACTCCTGTTAAATAGCGTAAACAGGAGTTGAATATTGCGGACTTGCATAAAGCATGTTGACAGGCAATCTTCTTTTGGGTTGCCTGTCAGAGAGACCGGGATCAGGGGATCATGAAGGTGAAAGAGAGTCCGGCTCCTGAATCCACCGGTAATCCCATGCTGTTTGCCAAACGCAGATAGTGGAAAGTAATCCGCGTGGGATAACCGGGATTCGGACAATTCAAAACAATTGAGGTGTTATCGGCGTACACACCTCCACTCTGGTAGGTCAATGGTGGTGTGTTACCCGGCACAACGCAGGTGACACCATTGCCGAACGTAAGGGTCAGCCCAGCCTCATTGACCCATGTCCACACCAATGTCTGTTTTGTACCATTATACAGACAGAACCCAACCATGATGCCACCCATATAGCGTGCGATATAGCGCAGTTGTATGGTCACTTTGCCATTCGTCTGCGCTGGCATAGTCAGCATTTTGTAATCAATCAGACTGCCGTGTTGATTGTGGCTGACATTGAATTTCCAGCTACCCTGTTCATAGATAGCCACCATCTTCCATGTCATTGTATTTTCCCTGCCATCACCTTCGGTGCGGCGCACCATCACGGTGAGCAAATACTGAGTGTCGCTCAATCGCTCACTCTGGATCAGCTTGAAGTCCAGCAAGCGTACCCCCTGAAAATCTTCCTGTAGCAACAGGGATAGTATGCTGGCATGTGACAACTGGTAAAAGGCCAGACTGTAATCAGAGTACAGCGCTGCCATCGGTTCGTAGCGGCGTTCGATATTGGCGGTGAAATAGGCAGTTACCAGGTCTTCCGGTGTCAGGATCGCCGTTCCCGGTGTGACTGGTGTAGAGGCAGAGACCGGGGTAGACGTTCCCCCGATGCTTTTAGGACAACCGACAGTGGCCTGACGGTCTTCCATCATTTGCGGGGTGGCGGTAACACGGGACGGTGTGTGCAGGAACAGGGTCAGGAATACAATCCAGCCGGGTATGAGTGAGAAACGTTTCATCAGGATTCCTCCAGATCAGAGAATAGGTAGATTACCGGGAAAGACGATACGCATGTCTTACGCACGCTTGAGCCTGCACTGAAGTTCCTGACACAGACTGGTACGTTCCGCTGGCGTCAGGGGATTGAGGATGTGGGCAATTTCCACGAAGAGCGACATCATCTCATCATTACTATCGCGGATGAAACGCCCCAGCATGGCAACCTCGCCAGCGTGAAAGGCATCCGCCATCTCCTGCTCCGCTTCCTCCACGGCAGCATATGCCTGGTGATAGGATGTTTGTAGACGGCGTATGAGGGCAATCAGGTCTACGAAGGAACTGCGGATAGCGTCATTCTCACGCAGCGCCATGTCCAGATACTCCCGTATATCCGTTAGTTCCCCGCGCACTGTCACCACATCCCAATCGCCCCTATCAATAGGCTCCCGTGCTGTTTTGACGGATTCGCGCATCAGGTAAAGAATTTCATTCAAGGCATCGGTAGCCTTTAGACCAGTCAGCAGTTTATCGTCGTCCATAATTCATCCTTCCACGATGACCGAAGGCGTCGCAGCCTTCTGGAGGCGGGCATAACATCGCTGGAAAGTACGCGCAATATCCACATCGATTTCTTCCGGGGTTGGGAGAAGGCGCGACGCTTGCTGGCGAATGGAGCGAGGCGGATATGCTATGGTTGGTAACCGATGTTCTGACCATTGGCGATATTCAGATGCAATCACAGGGCAACGGTCGGGTGAGGCAACAACGGTGGCGGGGAGAAACCCGGCAATACGCGGCGGCATTAGCAGTGGGATTGATGACATTTTTATTCCTGTTCTATAATGGCATATTTATGTGCCATTCGTTGCAAAATAATAGCCCGTGTGGGCTGCTGATCTGATTTTTCCTGAATGTAATCTGAATGTGCCGATACGACATATCTGCAAGACATTGTACATCAGGATACCATACTGTCAACTTTATTCGTCCTGCATCTCACCTCCGTTTATCTGGAACACAGGCTCACCTAATGGATCACGAGGCATTCCGCACATTTCTAAAATCTGAAATCGCCCGCCGCAATCTCTCGGTGCGTGAATTTGCCAGCCTGGTCAAGGTTTCTCACACTACTATTCAACGGTTTACCGATGATGCACCCGCCAGACAGTACGTTCCTACGCTGGATTTCCTGGCAAAACTGGCGGCAGGCACGGGCGTTAGCTTGAATACCTTGTTGAGTATCTGTTTTCCGCTGGTAGCCCGCCCGCCTGGTGGTGACCCGGATATTGATCTGATCATAGACGGCATTCTTCGACTTTCCCCGGAAGCACGCCAGATGGTATTGAAATTCGTGCGCAGCATACAGGAATGAGGGTGCAACCTGCTGCTATCGACAATTGCACTCTCATTTCTTCTGAAGTCAACCTGTCTATAGTTGAGTGAAGTCCGCGAACGACATCAGGTACGTCAAGCGGTCGCAATCGAAATAAACAGTGCCGCCGGGGTCTCGGTACGGGCGGGGGTCAATGGTTGTTATTGCGGTCTCCAATTCTCCAATCTGCCCGTAGATGACCATATCCTGTTGGGCAATGACGAAAACGATATAGAAGGGGTAACAGAGTTCGCTCCACAATGCCCGGTAGTGTGTCCAGTGTCGGAGCGAAATACTCACTTCCTGACGCACTATGTTACTTGTGATACAGGTGTGGACGTCATGCCGGAACTTGCATTCCCAAAAAGTCACCCGCTGAGTTTCAAACACCGTAATATCGGGCTGGATTACCGCGCAATCGCGCCCGTACAGATAAGGTGCGCCGTTCAACTCGTCGGAGCGTGCCGGGAGCAGGAACGCCTTTGGATACTGTGTCCGTAGCCAACCCAGCAAATGCTGCTCAAATTTTTGTCCGGTACGTAACCGGGTCTGGAAGTCGGGCGGAGGAGATGCTTTCGGAGGTCTGGAAGCACGGGAGCGTTTGGGGATATTCAAAAAGCCGGGCAGGATAGATTGTCCATTTGTATTGGACGGGGCAGGGTCCGGGTTGTCCGGGTCAGGGACACTACAAATGATGGGCGGAACGATAGCCATAGCGTTTCTCCTTCACAAGCTGTGAATTTGAAACAACCGTAAGACTGAATGTCTGGCGCTCAATGCACCGGAATAATACATTCAGCCACTTCCGCACTAGGCAGAACTGGCTCATCTCGGATACAATCCGGGTTAGCTTTCGTCACTGCGCGATCAGTGGTGGAAGTTAGTCGGTAGGGGTGGTGCAAACACCTTTCTACCGACGATATGGTTGTTACCGTTTAGTATAGCATAAAATCCCGTGTTTCAACCATCTTTGTAGAACAGAAGAGCATTTCAAATAAATATCTAA
>CAYSOC010000280.1:0-3516 GCA_964432445.1 uncultured Anaerolineaceae bacterium | reverse complement strand
AAGGCTTGATCATCAGTTGCATCGGTTCGGGAACAGAGATAGTCGCCATCTGGTAGAGTGGAGTCGGTTGACCATAGTATTCGACAACCATTTTTTCGACAAGTGCCGGGTTTGCGCGTCCGGTGCGGATGGTAGCGAGATGTTCTTCGAGCGCCTTGATCGAACTCTTCATATGACTTTCGGCATCTGCCAAAATATCATTAATCATGGGTAGCCTCCTGGCAGCGTAGCAGTATAGACATTCCAGCCCCGCACATCTGGCAGGGCTGAACCATGCACAATTTTCGCGCTATAGGGAACGGTTGTCAATTGTGGTTGGCGGCAAATAGCCGAAAAATCCAGTCAAGTTAAGTAGACGTTCATAAGTATAAGCAAATATCATGACCTATGTGCATACGTTGAGGAATTTTATAGTTGTTGAGGGGGATATGAATACTGTGAATTTAATCCAGGTGATCCTCAAATAGCGTAGCATGTTTCTCATCTCAAATCTGCTAATACATTCCGAAACCCAATCTACGGACTAAAATAGTGGCAGAGAAAACAGGAGGTTTTTGCCATGACACATCCCGAAGGTGCAAAACTCGACTTTGCAGAAGATATGACCTATGGGGATTATCTATCGCTGGAAATGGTGCTGAATGCCCAATCGCCACGCTCCACCGATCACAACGAAATGCTGTTCATCATCCAGCACCAGACGAGCGAACTCTGGATCAAGCTGATGCTGCACGAATTGACCGCTGCCCGTGAACTCATCAGGCGGGATGAACTGCCGCCAAGTTTCAAAATGTTTGCGCGCGTCTCGCGTATCATGGAACAGCTTGTCCATGCGTGGGATGTCCTGGCGACCCTGACACCGAGCGAATATAGCGCCTTTCGTCCCTCGTTGGCGCACGCTTCGGGCTTCCAGTCCTACCAGTATCGGCTGGTAGAGTTTATGCTTGGCAACAAAAATGAAGTGATGACACGCCCGCATAGCCACGAACCCGGAATCTATGCGCGGGTGATGCAGGAACTGCGCACCCCTTCGATTTATGATGAAGCGATTCGACTTCTGGCACGGCGCGGCTTCCCGATTGATGCCGAAATGCTGGAACGCGACTGGACACAGCCCTATCCTGCGAACGAATCTGTAGAGCAGGCGTGGCTGACAGTCTACCGCGCGCCAGAACCGCATTGGGAGTTATACGAATTGGCGGAAGAGTTGGTCGATTTGGAAGATAGTTTCCGGTTGTGGCGCTTCCGGCACAAAACAACCGTTGAGCGCGTGATTGGTTATAAGCGTGGTACAGGCGGGACAACTGGCGTGGGATACCTGAAGCAGGTTATTGATACCCAGCTTTTCCCGGAGTTATGGAAAGTGCGTACTGATCTGTAGCGGAATCAGCCATGACCTTTGCGCAGGGCATCCAGCGCAATTTCCGCCTCGGTAGCCAGGGTTGGTAATTTGGAAACACCAACCCGCTGCGTTCCATAGATGCCACGATGTCCGCTGGCGAGATAGGCGACAAAACAGGCTATCGCAACATACATGACCGACCCGCCGCCGAATAGTTCTACTGCCAGCAGGATACACGTCAGCGGAGCGTTAGCGGCTGCTCCGAACGTTGCCACAAAGCCGAGGGACGCTGCAAACGCTGGATCAAGCCCAATGAGTCGTCCAGCAGTCGCGCCAAGCGTTGCACCCATGATGAACAGAGGCGTCACCTCGCCGCCGAGAAAACCAAACCCTAATGAAACCGCTGTGAAAATCAGCTTGAGAGAAAAGGCTATCGGGGTCACATCTGCACCGGAAAGCGCTTTGCCGATAAATTGATCACTGAGTCCGTTATAGTCGGTGGTCTGGAAAAGCAGTGTCATGGCGACAATCACGACGCCGCCAATCAATAGCCGCAAAGGAAGCGAACGAACACGGAAACGCGACAGGTGTTTGATGGCGTCCGTCAGTTCGATAAACGCCAGCACAGTAATGCCAAACAGAATGGACATCAGCGCAACTTTGATGAGCATCAGCGGATCGAGCGAAAGTTCCGCAAGCTGTGGATAACTGCTGTGATGAATACCAAGCAGGCCCACCAGTAAATCGCTGGTCAGGGCGGCAACCAGACACGGGATAATTGCTTCATACAGCACCGATCCCATATAGCGCACTTCGAGCGCAAATATCAACCCTGCCAGCGGCGTCCCGAAGATCCCGGCAAATCCACCTGCAACTCCTGCCAAAAGCATCATGCGCCGATCTATTGCCGGCAAGCGCAGAGTACGATAGAGCGCGTCGGCAAGACTGCTTCCCATCTGTACGCCGACGCCTTCGCGCCCGACAGATGCACCAAAAAGATGTCCTACGAGTGACGCGATGAGAACAAGTGGCGTCATCCGCAGCGGCACAGCTTCGGTTTGGGTATGCAACTGCTCTACAATCAGGGCGCTGCCACGCGCCGCGCTGCCTGCATAACGCTGATAAACCCATCCGATACCCAACCCGGCAACAGGCAGCAACAGGATCAGATTGGGATTTTCCAGCCGGATGTCTGTCACGCGACGCAAGAGGGCGATAAAGAGCGCGGATGATGCTCCTGCCAGCACTCCGACGACACATCCAAGTAATATCCACTTGATGACATCACGCAGGGTGACAATCTGCTCTGGCCGGATGGGACGCG
Source organism: uncultured Anaerolineaceae bacterium (assembly GCA_964432445.1). Classification (GTDB taxonomy): domain Bacteria; phylum Chloroflexota; class Anaerolineae; order Aggregatilineales; family UBA2796; genus JBBRMW01. The sequence continues at coordinate 850 of CAYSOC010000280.1, read as the reverse complement.
GCAGGATCAGATTTCTCAAAATACAGACTCTCTCATTCAGCGGGGAATTGTTGCTTGAAGGTAAACGCTTCTCGCGTCGGGCCGTGTGTGCGCAGATGCAACAGCTTTGCTTTGGCCTCTTCTACAGTCGGGATATGCCCGGCAGGTATCCACCATAGAACAACCATCGGCACTACCCTGTTTTCAAACCATTCCGCGCGGCGACGGAAAAAATCTGCGTGTTTACTATAGTATGCGTATTGATAGAGCGCTTCGATAGATTCCCAAACCGACATATTTACGATAATCGCGTCATCATCAAAAGGGCGAATACTGGTTGCATCCCCGACATCATCCATCAACCGCCAGACAAAGCCGGGCGTATTCTCTGCAAGAGCGTTAATTTCTGGCAACCCCGCCATGAAATCTGCCATTTGGGGCGTATCCAGCGGTGCAAGCATCCGGGCAATATTCAACTGGGCAAGATGATACATTTGCTATTTTCCTTCAAAAGTTTCGGTGCGTGAACCAATACGCACCGAACACGATCATGGTCGCAAACTGAAGGCGTCTCAGCCGACCTTCGAGAGTGTGATTACACTGGTATCCAGCGGCGCACCGTTGGTGATTACCGGGACGAGCGTTGTATTGATATAACGTAGTTTGCCACCCTGTTCGATCTTTACCGAGACAACATAGGTTGCTTTGGCGTTAATCTTGCCAGCATCATAGGTAACCTCGAAAGTGAATGGCGGGGTCTTGCCTTCTACCTTGAAGGATTGTTCCGCAAGCAAGATAGCAGGCGCATCCGCTTTTGAAACGTCCTGAATCTGGACGGTGACAACCGCGTCTGCCGGGAGTGCGATACGCT
>CAYSOC010000279.1:0-3517 GCA_964432445.1 uncultured Anaerolineaceae bacterium | reverse complement strand
GTGCCGGGTTGCGCGCCGGGGATGATCAACCGCTGTCCGACCTGAATCCGCGAAGGGTCAGTGAGTCCGTTGGCGCGGGCGATAGCGTCTACCGAGGAGCCGTAGAGCAGCGCAATTTTGAACAGCGTTTCGCCACGCTGGACAACGTGAATGGTAGTAAATGGATGGGCGGTAAGCGTCGGGGCGGGTGTCGTCGTCACCTGTGCGCCCGACGTTTTGGAGTCTCCCAATGAAAAGCACAGCGCCACCGTAAGCAGCGCCGCCAGTATGAGTAATTTATGCCGGGTCATCGAAACGGAGTTTATCGCCAACCTGTACCCGATCCAGAATCAACGGACGCGCCTCGATGAAATATTGTGCGGGCTTACGCGGGACATATGCGGGACGCCAGGGCTTCGCCAGCACTTTATCCACAACGACGCCATCCTTATCCATCCAGATGGTGGCAATTGAATAGAGCATAAACAGCATATGGATGCTGGTATCAGCTTTGCTTTCCCTGCCATAAACAAACAGCAGCCCTTCATCATCGGGCAGGTTGCGGCGCAGCATTAACCCCTTGAAATGCCCCCAGAAACCCGCCGTCCATTCGGCTTTCGGCAAGACGACAGCACCACTGGCAGCGTTGCGGATTGTTACGTATCGGCTCAATTGACCCCACCCCTGCCCCCTCCCCGCAAACGGAGAGGGGAATCGTTGGCGCAATAGTGTGGAGTTTGGCGATCCAAAATGATCGCTAAACTCCAGATGAATAATTCCCTGAGTCAGTATAGATAGGCTTTTTGTCAATTGCAAATGGCGATTGTCGTACTTTTCCCTATCAGCGTTATTTCCTGTTTCAATGCTCTACGAAGTTGTAGGCGCATTTCCTGTAATCTCACACCAACGCGCAATCAGCAGGTCAGTATAAACCACTCTATCCAGCCCATAAGAACCCAGTGAGAAACCATCATTCCACTCGACAAGAGCAGTTTGACCAGTGCGCATCACTCCAAAATCCATTCCATAGCCAGCGGTTATCTCTCCCGAATTTCCCAGGCGTTGAATTGCATCGGCGATGATACGTTCGTCAATTTTGATAGCTGGATCGCCGCTATAATGCTTTATTCCGACGATGTTTGACCGTACAACAAATACGCGATATTCGCTCAACCATTCAACGACTTCAGCACACAGGATAGGGGTTGTATTCGAGGCATTTTCGAGATATTGGAGATCATCTGGTTGGGCGAACACATGACCGGTAAAACGCTTCTTTCGACCCTGTGGTTTCGCAAAAATTGGAGCGCCGCCTTCGTAAATATGGCTTATCAATTGAGCAACGGTACTCTGCCAAATACGCCGACGTAAAAATGACTGTAGGGCTTGGGGGTAATCGTTTGTTGGTGGTGCTTGAAGCCCCAATAGCTTTACCGCGGCTAACACAGTCGGGACAAACCCAACAACAAGCGTATCATTTGATATTGGCAACTGTCGGCGTTGGATTCGTTTTTCTGTGAATAGCTCTACGGGAATGTTTCGCTGGCAAAGCTCATCATGTACGGCCTGCATTTCCGGCTCAAGCCGTCGATTGCCATTTTCTTCAACGAATGCCTTAGTGATTTTTGTTACAGGCATACTAGGCATCAGGTTCTAGCAAATAGTCTTCAAGGATTGGATAAACCATCGCCACAACCTGATCAAGCAACGCCTGTTTCTGTATTTTGGAAGTTCCCCATGCTACTTGCATCACTGGCCCGAAAATCGTCCAGCTTGTCAGGAGCGCGAGCATTTCCGGGGAGGAGCGCTCCTTTTTGATGTGAACGGTGCAGTGTTGCAGCCAATTCAGAAGGATTTCGTAAATCTGATGCTGCACCTTTTGCATCATCATCCCCTGTTCGTTGCGTACTCGCGCCGATACACAGCTACCATGAAAGCCGTTCATATAGTCGAACACAGTTTGGATCAGGATGTTCAGGTTTGCGGCAGTCAGCGCAGGTTTTTCGGGCAACCGCTCATCCAGCATCTTCTGGAAACGTTCGCGGATGATTGCGTTCAACAGGTCATACTTATCCAGAAAGTGTTTATAGAATGTCGCCCGATTCAGTCCTGCGCGTTCGGCAATATCCTGAACATTGATGTCCAGAAAGTCCTTTTCCCGCATGAGTTCGTTCATAGCTTGTTGCAGCATCTGCCGGGTACGCCGGACGCGGGGATCGACCCGAACCACTTCTTTTTCCAACACTTTGCACCTTTTGTTGCTTAGGTAACAGAGAGCCATTCTTGTTGATTGATTTCATTCGCTCCTGCTTTTACTATTGTAAATGACAGATGTTGCTTAGTCAACAAGTGATAGTTTAAGGAGAATAACCGTGACCGCACCCGTAACCACGATTGATTATAGTCTGCCCGTTTCCGCCGAAGCCGTTGCCCAGACCGCCGAAGCCCTCCGCGCACGTGGCATCAAAGTCCATCTTGTAGAAAATGCTGTGCAGGCACTCGCCAAAACACACGAACTTATCCCCGCTGGCGCATCGATCATGACCGCTTCCTCACAAACGTTGCAGGAGATTGGCCTCGAAGCAGAGTTGATCAACAAACAACATCCCTGGGTGAACATGAAGGATGAAATTCTGGCAGAACAAGACCCGGCATTGCAAAGGCAACTGCGCGTCAAAAGCATTCTTGCGCCCTGGTATCTGGGCAGCGTGCAGGCTATCGCGCAAACAGGCGAAATGATCGTCGCCAGTGGCAGCGGCAGCCAGCTTCCATCCTATGCGTTTTCCAGCCCGAACCTGTTATGGGTAGTCGGCGCACAAAAGATCGTCCCAACGCTGGAAGATGGACTACGCCGTATCCGTGAATACTCGCTCCCGCTGGAACACGTCCGTATGCAGGCGTTGGGTCGCCCCGGTGCGATGCTCACCAAGATTCTGATTATCGAGCATGAGCCGCCGTACATGGGACGCAACGCCAACCTGATCCTGATTAATGATCGGGTCGGCGCATAACCTCTATAGTCCTAACCACCCCATCACCCATAACGCTATCAATCCCAACAGCACAGCAAGCCCAGGTTGCCGGGTACGGCGCATGATGAACGCCGCCAGCAGGAGCGCCAAAAATTTTATTTCCAATTGCTCCTGTTGGCGGTAGAGCGCCGAGGTGACAAAGGCGGCGAGAACTGAAATCGGCAGAAAATCGCTAAATCGTTCCAATTCCGGCGATGAGGGGACGACCCGGAAAAACCCAATGAGCCGGAATGCCAGTGTAAACGTAGCAACGCCCAACACATTTTTCAAGTTATTTGAACTGCTACTGATTGACAAACTTAATTCATCGATATATCTTTTATGAGCGTGGGGTGACAGGGCTGAAATTTTCCAAACAATTTCGACCCGTACTTCGATCAGAAGGATGGTTGTAGTTCAACCATCGAGGGTACTGAAATAACCATAGCGGCATAAGCGCCCGGAAACCCCGCGCAAAATCCGCCAGGCGTGAAGTGTCTGTATAGTTGTTCAAGGGAGGAAAACTT
>CAYSOC010000278.1:0-3706 GCA_964432445.1 uncultured Anaerolineaceae bacterium | reverse complement strand
AAACCTGCTCCACCTTTTCGCGGTGAATCGCCAGAAACTTCGAGATTTCTTCATAGGGGTTGGTATTCTGAATCTGTGTGGCGCGGCGATAATGGCAGAGGAACGGTACATTCGGCATCGACAGTTTGACCGCGCTCGATAATCCTGCGGCGCTGATCGCAAGGCCACCGCCCTGACTCCCGCCCGCAACGCCGATGCGTTCCGGGTCAACTCCGGGGGCGTGCTGTGCCGCCTCTACCGCGCGCACGGCGTCCGTCATCACGCGGCGATAGTAATACGTTTTCGGGTTGAGGATGCCGCGCGTCATAAAACCGGGAAACTGTGGATTCGCGCCTTCCGGTTCGGGGTCGGGTGTATCGCCGCGTGACCATGCGCTGCCCTGCCCGCGTGTATCCATAATCAAATGGGCAAAGCCGACGTTCGCCCAGAGCAACCAGTCTGTCGCAAAACCGCGCCCACCGCCATAGCCGATATATTCCACGATACAGGGAATCGTGCCGGAGCGTGTTTTGGGAACTTGCAGCCACCCCTTGATCCGATGCCCGCCGTAGCCGCTATACGTCACATCGTAGGTTTCCAGCGCACTGAGGCCAACATCGATCCGGGTGAATTGTGGATCGAGTGGATGCGAACGTGCGTCGTCCAGTGTGGACGCCCAGAATGCGTCAAAATCGGCGGGTTCATTGCGGGTGGGCTTATAAACCTGCAACTCTTCAAGGGGTTTATCGAAAAATGCCATTTGAGAGAAATCCTTTAATTTGTTAACGGTAACAACAGGGATTGATTATGACCGATTTTTGGCAGACCGCTTATGTTAAAATAGACGACATAAGATCAAATCTGAGGAATATTCTGACGGGGTGTGTATTGTTGGATATAAAATGCGCCTTGCCAGTTTAAGAGAATAGTCTATGACGCAAGCCAACGCCCAGACCCCACAACAAGCCCAGGAAGATGCCCTGCTTCAGCAGCTAATCACCCGCTGTGTAGGCGGCGAACCTACGGCTTTTTCCGAATTTTATGAGGCCGCCTCACCGGGGGTCTATCGTTTGGCCTATAGTATCCTGCTGCATAAACAGGATGCCGAAGACGTTGTACAGGAATCAATGGTTTACGCCTTCCGTAACCTGCACCGCTACGATTCGGAACGCGGCGCAGTGCGTACATGGCTGTATACGATTACGGTAAGCCGCTGTCGTAATGCGCGCCGCCGGAAATGGCTGCCGCAAACGGCACTTAGCCATCTGCTCAGTATCGGCATGGAGCCATCTGCCCCTCCCGGAGAAGCACCCGAAGCCGCGATTGCGCGGATGGGCATCCGCGATGCGCTGGAAAAGGCATTGGCTGGCCTGACCCCACGATTGCGCGAAGCAATTGCGCTCCGCTATGGTCAGGGGTTGACCTATCGGGAGATGGCAGAAATTCTGGACTGTCCGCAAAAGACCGCCGAAAGCCGCGTTCGTCTGGCGCATGAAGCCCTGCGTACTGCACTGCATTCGCCGGAAGGCGCGTTGATCGAAGAACTCTGGAGCTTTTCATGATGCGTCGTCATGTGACCCACCTGCTCACTGCCTATGTTCACCAACAGCTATCGCAACGGCAGCGTGACCGCGTGCATCGTCATCTGGATAATTGTCCGTCGTGCCGTGCCGTGCTTGTCCGCGAACAATTTATCGCGCGGGATTTGAAGCAATATATGCCGACGGTTGGACGCCCGGAAAAAGGCCAACTGCGTCGCCTGTGGCCTCGCATTCGTGCGGAACTGCTGAGTGCGCCGCCCGCGCTGAAAATGTTGCCGTCCTTCAGCGTCCTGGCGATGATGATCCTTGTCTTTTCGATGGGCGTTTCAGCATTGTTCGGCGGGCCGGGTCACGCTATCGCAGCACCTGATCCGCTCGTCCCGGCAGATGTGAAGGCGACTAATACGCCTGTCCGCACCGAAGACCCGCTTGGGGATCAACAGGCGATGGAGCCGGAGATTCAGGCTAGCCAGACCGCCAATCCGTTGAATGTCCCGCCGCAAGCCTCGCCCGCGCCGCCACCAGTGCGCCCGTCGGGGTTGGTCAGAGCGCCGTAATTCCATTCCACGCCGCCCACAACCGCCTGATACCTTCTTCCAATACAGGCGGTGGGTGGCTCGTAAAATTCAACCGTAAGAAGTACGACCAATGCTCTGGCGCGTCTGGTGAAAAATCCGTTCCGGGTACAAAATCCACGCCCAACACCGAACTTTTGCGTAATAATTCTGCTGCTGTTATGCCTGTAGCGGGCAGTTCCAGCCAGAGGTACAACCCTCCTTCGGGAACCGACCAGCGCCACACGCCACGCGCACAACCCAGCGCGTTTACCAGTGCATCCCGGCGGCGTTTACAGGCGCGGCGCACCGCTTCCAGATGCGCCCAAAGTGCGTTGCCCTGCAATATTTCGGTCATGGCACGTTGATTCAACCCCGGCGTGCAGACATCGGCGGCCTGTTTGACACGGGCGATCCGCTGATAATAGCGTTCACTGCTGATCAGATAGCCGATGCGTGTCCCCGGCACAACCGTTTTGGAAAATCCACTGGCATATAATACCAGCCCATCGCTATCCAGCGCCTTGAGCGGGATCACATCAGTTTCGCTGTACGAGAGACCATCATAGACGCCATCTTCCAGAATCGGGAGTTGATATTGTCCTGCCAGCGCCAGCAATCTACGCCGCTGCGCGAGCGAAAGGATTGCCCCGGTTGGGTTATGAAAAGAGGTCATCAAATAGAGCAGACGCGGCGTGCGTGTTTCTATTGCCTGTTCCAGCGCTGCGAAATCCAGGCCGTCGGCGGTGAACGGCACACTGATCACTTCCAGCCCGCGTGTGCGTGCAATATCGAGCAGGCCAATATAGGTTGGGTCGGTGGTCAGGATTGCGCCAGTTTGTGGCACGAGCGATTGCACTGCAAGGTCAATAGCTTGCTGGCAACCTCCTGTTACCAGTACCTGATCGCCCGTAACGTTAATCCCGAAGGCGTGAACGGATTCCGCAATCGCGCGACGTAAAGGCGGATAGCCTTCTGTCGGTTCATAGCCCAACGCCGCACCTGCATCCCGATCCAGTACGCGATTCAACGCCGCGCGCATTGCTTCCACAGGCATAAACTCGGTTGGCAGGCTTCCGGTGCTGAAACTGATCAATGCCGGAAATTCCTGATCATGAACGGGCGAAATATGATTCCCGGCGAAATCTCCGTCATTGAGCGCCCACGCTGCGCGGCTCATTGGAAGTTGCTCTACAACGAACAGGCCGCGCCGATCCCGACTGATGACCAATCCCGCATTTTCCAGGAGTTCCAGCGCCGAAACAACGCTAATCCGGCTGATGCCAAGTTGTTCTGCCCATTGCCGCGAGGCAGGCAGGCGTGTACCCGGCTTGATTTCGCCAGACTGGATACGCCCACGTATCTGCTCAAAAAGCTGTTGGTAGATCGGCGTCGGAGCATCGCGCCGGAGCGCCACCATGAACGGCGTCACGCGCGTTCGGCCATCTCTACAAAACGCTTGTGGAAGCGTACATCATCTGTCAATTCCGGGTGGAACGAGGTCGCCAGCAGGTTGCCCTGTTGTGCCGCGACGATGCGTCCATCTTCCAACCGGGCGAGGACTTCAACTTCTGGCCCAACTGACACGATGACAGGCGCGCGGATGAACACCGCCGGATAGTTCTCACCGTC
>CAYSOC010000277.1:0-3913 GCA_964432445.1 uncultured Anaerolineaceae bacterium | reverse complement strand
GGAAGCTATCCCGGAAGAGGTATGGAAAAGCTGCCGACCTGTTGCTTCGCCCGTAATGAACGCCATCAGTTCGGCCATACCGCCATGAATGACCGGGCCAAGATAATCCACCGTCGCGTTGCCGACATAGGCTGTCCAGCCGCCTGTCAATAACAAAACGCAGGCTGCAATGAGCGCCAGATCGAGCCAACCGCGCATTCCGCGAAAACGAACGAAGGTGATGAACGTCCATAGAATGATAACGGCGGCTATCGCGTAGCCTGTCAGGTGGTGAGTAATTGCAACACACGCAACTACCAACCCGATCAGTATGATCAGTCGATCTATCCTGAAGTCGCGCCGATGCGCGCGCCGTGCAATCACAAACAGCGCAAAGGTTGCCAGTGGTAATGCCAGCGATTCATAGGAAAATTCGCTACTGAAAAACAGATAATTGGTATGGCACGTATACAGTAATGCCGCCAATCCCGCGATACGCGGTGACCTGCTGATCTCCTCAAAAAGCATGTAGAGCGAAATCATCAGGATGACGCGCGCCACACCAATCAGGATCATCCCTGCTTCGCTCACGCCCAACCCTGTGAAACGCACCATCGCAGACGTGACAAGTTCCAGACCGGGATAGAGCGGGCTGACGGGTAGCAGCGGGTTTGTCGTAAACAGATGCCGGGTGTTCAGAATGTCGTTAGTCGTCTGCCAGTGCAGGAACTCATCGAAATAACTGAAGTGGCTCGGATACGACAGGATTTTCACAGCGTAACACGTCAACCCAACCAGAACGACAATGCCGATTCGTTCCTGCCGTGTAGGTTGTGTGGAAAGCAGACGCCAGGCCGCCGTGATAAACATGACGCAGAGCGCAACCCAGAAGAGCGGATGCGCCCACTCTGCATCGAAACGGTTCGCCGTCGCTGCCGTTGCCAGCGCCAGCATAACAACGCCCGAAAGCAGGGCAAAACCCGATAGCCAGCCCAAATCACCACGTCGCACCGTAACAGAGGGGACAGTAGCAACCACGACAGCGGGCATAGGGCGTGCGTTATTGGGGATTCCCTGTACGGGGTTCCCTGCCAGATGCGTCTTCACTGTGCTGTCCCCGTCACGTCAGCATAGACCTGCAACAGTTGTTGTGTACAGGCTTCCCATGTCGGGAACACGATTTCGGCGCTGGTCTGGAAAGGGTTGCGAAGCTGCTCAATGATTGCTTCACCGAGACGCACATCATCTATTTTCAAAGGAACGGAAGCGACCAGTCCGCGATTTGCCAACTCTGCTAATCCAGAAGTGTGCGCAACCAGGACAGGGCGTTTCAGACCAACGGCTTCCATCACTGCCACCGGATGCGCTTCATAATCGCTGATCAGGGTTACGAGCGATGCACGCGCCATAAGTTCCGCCATTGCGTTGCGCTCTCCTGGTGGAATAGCGGCAATGCCAACATGCTGATCCAGATTCAGACGGTGGACAAGTTCACGCAATTCCATCTCATAGGGGCCACTCCCTGCAATCCGCAAATGCGCATTTGGAAATGCCTTGAGGACTGTCGGCATCGCGCGAATGACGCGGTGATGTCCTTTATAGCGTTCGAGCCGTCCCACCGAGAGGATCAGGGGATTATCGCTTGTTTCCGGCGCAATCCCCGTGACTTGCGGGAGTTGTGATCCGTTCGGGATCACCTTGAACCGTTCGCGCGGTAAGCGCAATTTTTCGCTGAATAGATTCGCCTCGAATTCCGAGACGCCGATCAACTGTGCTGCATCCTTGAGCAGTGGACGCAGCATTTCATATTGAAAGCGCCGGATCGCGTTGCGCAACCCGGAAGAATGCCCTCCACTGTGGAACGTCACCACGTATGGGATTTGGGCGCGTTTTGCTGCCGCCATCGCCATCGGCGCGACGAAGGTATGATACCCCTGCCCGTGAACCACATCCCAGTCACCAGCCGCGACTGCCTGATAAATTTGCGGCGTGTAATATAAATCCGTGCCGCGTGGATATGCCTGAAAGCGCCGAATCTGAACCCCATCTTTACATTCTTCGGCGGGCAATTTACCACTCACGTCGCTGGTCAAAATTGTGACCGCGTGTCCGGCGGCACTCATGCGGCGGGACACCTCGTACACATGGGTTTCCGTCCCACCCATATACGGATAATAACGCGCCGATACCAATGCAATCCGCAACGGTTGATAGTGATGACTAGCTGCCATGCAGTTCTACCCTCGTATTCAAATGTGCCTTGCTCACGTTCCCACTGTTCCGGTAACAGCCTTCGATTTTCCGAAGGTTTACCCATTCATCCACGCTGTTTAATCTGTAATTGCCGGGGCAACTGACGGTTGTTTTGTTGGTGCGGGCGCTGTGGCAGGCTTATTGGAGTAGAACCGTTCTTTCAGGATAGTTTTCAGCACGCGCGTACCGTCCCGAAGCGCGTTCAGGTTACTCGTACCGTGAATGCGTGATGACTCGAAACTTGGGACTTCCATCACCTTGAATCGGTTGCGCAGAACGCGCAAATTCATCATCGTTTCAATCTCGAAGCCATCGCCATCGAGCGCCAGTTTGGGCAGAATCCGTGACCAGAAAGCGTTGTAGCCATAGCACAGATCGCTGTAGCCGCACCCGAACAGCACGCGCACGAGCATCGTCAGACCGAAGTTACCCAGTCGGCGATGCGGTTCCATATCGGACGTGCCGCCACCCTGAATAAAACGCGAACCTTTAGCGAAATCGCAACCGCTCAATAGTGCGCCGACATATACCGGAATTTCACAGGGATCGGTTGAACCATCGGCATCCAGCATGACGATAATGTCGCCTGTCGCCCGTTCAAAGCCTGCGCGTAACGCCACCCCTTTACCCTTGCGTGGTTCCATGACAATAATTGCATCCGGGCAAAGTTTTTTCGCAACCGCAACAGAATCATCCGTTGAACGCCCGTCAACGATGATAATTTCATCTACCCATTTCGGGACTTTCGGCAGCACATATGGCAGATTTTTTGCTTCGTTGAGGCACGGAATGACAACGCTAACAGTGGGATGGTTGTTAAAACCGAAAAACAGCGGCACACTGACTTCTTCGACGTGTATCAATGAATCCATATCCATGATTACTCCCTTCGTAATCTGGTGAGCCTCGTGTAGATGAAGTCATAAAAGTCCGTCTTGTTGAGATTGGGATTGACCGATGAGACCAGGTTTGATTTTGGTTGACTCACAAAGCGATAGCAGGACTTTAATCCGGTTTGCCTAAATAAATCCTTAATTCACTTTGTTAAGAGAAAGTAAAAACCGAAAATTCAGGAGAACAGAGAACTAACGAAGACAAATTTTTAGGAATTATAAAGATCGCTTTATCGAAAAGGGCGACAATTAGCACAGCCAGGGTACTCTCTCGATTTGTGCAAAGTAACAGCCTGAATTTTATGGAAATTGATGGTCGAATCTTCAAGGAAAAATCAACGATGCGAACTGTACCAATCCTGATGTACCACAGTATTTCGACAGAAGCGACTCCGGCTTTCCGGCGATGGTGTGTCGCACCTGCCGCCTTTAGGGAACAAATTCAATATCTAAAGACTAGCGGATATACCCCGCTTACCGTCTCACAATACGTCGATTTGTGGCAGAGCATCCCTTCCGATCTTCCACCTAAACCTGTGGTTATCACATTTGATGATGGATTCGAGGATTTTTATTCGATTGCCTACCCAATTCTGAAGGAATTTCAGACCCCCGTCACGCAATATCTGCCGACGGCCTATATCGGCAAAACTGCGGAATGGCTGTTCGCGGAGGGTGAAGGCGAACGGCGTATTATGTCATGGGAGCATGTGCGTTCCCTTGACCCGGATTTGGTTGAGATCGGTGGGCATACGCTCACACACCCTAAAATGGACAGGCTCGAAAGG
>CAYSOC010000276.1:0-3968 GCA_964432445.1 uncultured Anaerolineaceae bacterium | reverse complement strand
TGGGATATGGATATGGCTCCGATTCCCGAATATCGCCGCAAGCTGAATGTATTGGATGAACATTGCATCAAAGCCGGACGCGACTCCAAATCTGTCAAGAAGATGATCCATTTTTCTGGCATTCTGGCGGAAAACGAGCGTGAGGTAAAACGTCAGGCCGAGGCGCTGGCGGCAAGCTGGAAGACATCGCTGGAAGATTTGCGCGGGCGTGTGCTGATAGGGACGCCGGAACAGGCGGCTGAACAACTCTGGAGTTATGTCGAACTGGGCGCGGAACATCTCGTCCTGAGCGTGCAAGCGCCTTATGATATGCGGATGATTGAACTGTATATCGGAGAAGTTGCGCCACGTCTGGAACGTATCGCTTACGTTAGCTGATTCCTATCGCATCAGGAGGTTTTTACGGTATCTCCATTCGGTGGTGAATCCTGACGTTTGCTGTCGTATTCAGCAAGCATTTTTCGCGCTTCTTCGAGGTTCTTTACACATGGATGTTTCGCGCCAAGCTGCGGATAGACTGTTTTGAGAACGTCGATAATAGATTCTACAAAACGATTGGTTGTGACAATTACCGCCAAATCGTATGGCTTGGGCGAACGCTGCATCGAATTTCGGACATTGAAGAGTAGATTACTCGGCAACAGCGAGGAATTGGAGAGGTCGATGATCATGTTTACGGTGTAGTTCAAGTCATCGACCATCTCTACTGCTTCATGAATCGCGGCCTGGTATTCTTCCCATGTCCATCCCCGGCTAAAGGTATAATTGAGGACGGTTTTCTGTGGATTGTCCCATTGCACGGTAATCGACATTGATTTGTGATCCTTTTCACATTCAGAAGGACTATACCAAATCGCCTCCGTGTGGGAAATTACAAGTTTATTCCAGATTCGACACAGTGATTTGTGATATTATTAACTAATGACTTATACGCCCCTGTGCGCCGAACGCGATTTCAGCGGCCTGCCTGCGTGGAATGAAACGCGCCGCCAGTGCCATCACCTGATTACGCAACCCCGGCACGACCATATCCTGACCCCCCATCAGCGCGTCATAACCGATCTGCGCGACCTCTGCCGCCCCCATCAGACCGCTTTGCACCAGTTTGGAATCGGTCATCGCAGCGCGACTCTGGAAACCGGATTGTGTCGGGCCGGGGCAAAGCGCCGAGAAGGTGACGCCCGTGCCTTTCATCTCTACGCCAAGCGCTTCCGACCAACTCAGGACAAAGGACTTGGTAGCATAGTATGTCGCCATCAACGGCCCCGGTTGGAATGCCGCCGTAGACGCGACATTCAGGACACGCCCGAAGCCGCGCGCCTTCATCCCCGGCAGAAACAACCCGGTCAGGTGTACCAGAGCAGTAATATTCAACTGAATCATGTTCAGTTCCCTGTGCAGGTCAAGATCAGTGAACAGGCCATAGGTGGCAAAACCCGCGTTGTTGATCAGCACATCAACGGTGATACCTGCTGCTGTGAGTTCATCGAAAATCTCCTGCGGAGCGTTTGGCGTAGAGAGGTCTTTGATAATCGGCAATGTCTTCACGTTGTAGTTCAGGTGATAGTCTGCCGCCTGATCGCGGAGCGATTCGCTGCGCGCAACCAGCACCAGATCGTATCCATTTTTGGCGAAGAGTTTGGCAAATTCCAGACCGATACCGCCGGATGCCCCGGTAATCAGCGCTGTTTTATTCTGTGTCATGATCTCACATCCTTTCAATATATTTGACATTATGTACGTTTACGTTCATAATGTACGTTTATTGAGGATGAATGTCAAGCACTGATTTTGACGAAAAATTATATGGTGTACGCTATTGGATGAATTGTCTATGATCAAAACAGCGAAGCCCGAAAAACTCGACAGGCGTATCCAGCGCACCCGTGAATTACTCCGCACCGCCATTCTGGAACTCGTAGGGGAACAAGGCCTGGATAGTCTGCGCATCGAGGACATCACAGATCGCGCCAATCTGCGCCGCGCTACCTTCTATATGCACTATCGGGATAAGGAAGAGTTGCTCACCGACGCGCTCACAAGCACGTTTAATCAGCTTGCGCAGGAAACGGAGCATTTCGCCACGCAGGATCGCTTCGGTGGCAAAACACAGATTGACGCCTATCTGGTCACGTTTCGGCACGCTGAAGCACACCATCAACTCTACAAAAATCTGTTGATGGGAGGTAGTGCAGCGATTTTTTCGCGCCGGATTCGGGATTATCTGGCGGCGATCATCCTGCGCTCCGGTACGGTGTCGGTGGTTACGGCACAGTTCATCGCGGGCGCAGAACTCAGTATGATTACGTGGTGGCTGGAACAGGATCGCCCTATGCCCGCCGAAACAATTGCAAAACAGGTCTGGCAACTGGTCATGCGCGGTCTGGATGGGCAAACTCCGCCAGATAATCCGTAAAACGATTTGCGGCACATTCATCGACGTAGCGCAGGATTTCGCCACCACCAACCGGATAAAACGGGTGGCAACTGGTAGGCCATGCGCCGCGCGGCGCGTGCGCCACCGCTGTGATGACGTGTCCGGCAATCGTCACATCTTCGGTCAGTTTATCCACGATTGTTTCTGCCGTAACGATGGTTGTTTTGGCGATCATCGGCAGTTCGCGGTCTATGCCCCAGTTATTGTTCAATCGACAGTTACCATGTCGATCCGCAACGAGCGCATGAATCACGGCGACATCGGCGGCGATTGCCGGGAATGCGGTCAATGCTTGCCCGGTATACGGGTCCTGGATCGTTTGCACATCCGGGCGCAGATTCAATAAATCTGTTCCCTGCCACGCGGCAGAGGGCAAAAACGAAACGCCATTCATCGTCGCGCGCATTCCTGCCGCAATGCTGGTTTCCGATTCTTCCATAATCTCAATCGATCCGGCGTTGGCTGCCGCCGTGAACATCGGCGCGAATCCGAAAATCTCCAGGCCAAAATAACAGGTACGCACCCTTTGGATCATCCCCGCGCCGACTAACAGATCGCTTTCGTATCCAGCGGTGAAGGTTAGCAGGGTAAGTCCATTCGGACGTTCCTCACGTCGCAACAGTTCGCGCACGAAAGCCACCGGGCGGCGATACAGCGTCATGCCGCCAAGCGCCAGCGTATCGCCCGATTTAACGAGGGCAGCGGCTTCCGGGAGGGAAATCAATTTGTCAAACATCAGGTTCTTGTCAGACAATTATGGCTAATCCTTTTCGCATTCATATTGTATCATTGTGCGGTTATCGAGGACATTTATGGAACATTTCTACGCTTTAATCATGGCGGGTGGCGGCGGAACACGACTTTGGCCTCTCAGCCGCCAAAGCCGGCCCAAACAGGTATTGGCACTCACCGAAGAACGCACCATGATTCAGGTCACGGTAGAGCGTCTGGATGGTTTGCTCGCGCCAGAGTCTATCTTCGTCGTGGCGCGGCAGGAAGTCACGGAATTATTACGCGAGTCTGTGCCACAGATTCCCGCCGAAAATTTTATCATCGAACCGGAAGCGCGGAACTCTGGCCCGGCGGCGGCACTGGGTACTTACTTTATTGCACATCGTGACCCGGACGCTGTGATCGCGGTGCTTTCCGCCGATCATCACATCTCCGATGAAGACGCCTTCCGTAATTCCATGTGTACCGCTGCGGATTTTGCCGCAAAGGGGTACATCGTCACCATCGGCATCAAGCCGAACCACCCCTCTACAGGCTTTGGCTATATCAAACGCGAGAAAGAAATCGGGAGTTCATATGGGTTGACCGCCTATGAGTCCGGCGGCTTCCGCGAGAAACCCGATGCCGAAACCGCAGCCCGATTCATTCAAAGCGGATTGTATAGCTGGAACGCGGGTATGTTTATCTGGCAGGCCGGCAAAATTATGCGTGAGTTCAGCCGCCAGATGCCGGAATTGTACGCCGAACTGGACGAGATCAGCGGGGCGTGGGATACGAAGGCGCGCGACGAAGGGGTAGG
>CAYSOC010000275.1:0-4056 GCA_964432445.1 uncultured Anaerolineaceae bacterium | reverse complement strand
CGGTCTGGTGCTATGAATGGATGCCTGTTTTTAACTGGATGCGCACTTCAACAGCGATCCCGACGCGCGGCGGCGCATTCGTCACTGGTTATGACAATGACCTTATGCGCAATGCTCCCCTGACAGAATATGGCATCGTTACCGAGGAACAACTCTGGGAAAACCTGCACTATTTTCTGGAACGGGTGATCCCGGTAGCGGAACGTGCCAATGTGAAACTGGCAATGCACCCGGACGATCCGCCACTCTCACCGATTCGCGGGCTTGGACGCATCATGCGCAGTGTTGAAAATTTCCAGCGCCTTCTGGATATGTTCCCCAGTTCGGTAAACGGGATTACACTTTGTCAGGGGAATTTTGCCCTGATGACCGATGACCTGCCCGGCGTGATACGCCACTTTGGGAAACAGGGAAAAATTTTCTTTGCTCACCTCCGCGATGTGCGCGGCACGCCGGAAAAATTTCAGGAAACATTCCACGATGACGGGCCAACGGATATGCTGGCGTGCCTGCGCGCTTATCGTGACGTTGGCTTCGATGGCGTATGTCGCCCCGATCATGTACCGACAATGACCGGGGATAGTAACGAGAACGCGGGTTATTCCTCGATTGGGCGTTTATTTGCGATTGGCTATCTGAAAGGACTACGCGAAGCGGTCTATGCAGAGTCTTGAGGTCTATATCTATTCACAACGCCAGCTTATAGATAGGCTGGCACGGGGAACTATAAAAAGTTAATGGAGAGTATATGAAAATTACGGATGTGCAGGCTTGCGTCATTGGGCGGCAGGAGCCGCATAGTGGCGGCAGCGTTTGGACTTTTGTACGGGTATATACCGATGAAGGAATCGTCGGTACGGGCGAATGCAACTCTGGCGGCCCCGGCTTTTCGGGCTTTGCCACCAAAGAATCCATCATAGCGATCAAGCATTTGTTGATCGGTGAAGACCCCTTCAACACTGCGATGATTTATGAGAAACTGCGCCGGTCCGGGCGCTATGGTGGTTCATCGAATGCGCCGTTCATTTTTGCTATTACCGGAATCGAAAACGCTCTCTATGACATTGTTGGCAAAGCGCTCGGCGTCCCTGTCTATAAACTGCTCGGCGGCAAATTCCGCGACAAAATCCGGCTCTATGCCGACTGTCACGCGGGTGAAACGGATGATGCCAAAGCCTATGGCGAAAAAGCGCTACAGGTGATTGAGCAGGGTTTCAGCGCGGTAAAGTTCGATGTAGACGGTACAGGACACGGTAAACTCGATCCGTATAACTGGACGCTTGGCGCGAAAGAAATGACCCATGTCATTGAACTGATTGCAGGCATCCGCGAGACAATTGGCTATGACATCGATCTGGCGATTGATTGTCACGGTCAGTTTGATCTGCCCTCTGCAATCACGCTGGCGAAAGCCGTTGAACCACTGCGTCTGATGTGGCTGGAAGAGCCTGTGCCTGCCGAAAATATTGATGCACTGGCACAGGTGCGTGCTACCAGCAGCACGGTGATTTGTTCCGGCGAAAATCAATATACACGCTTTGAATTTCTGGAAATGTTTACGCGGAAAGCTGTTGATATTATCATGCCCGATCTGGCGAAAGCGGGCGGGATTGCCGAAGGAAAGCGGATCGCCGAAATTGCCGACGCACACTATATCCCCATCGCGCCGCATAACGTGTCGTCGCCGCTGGGGATGATGGCAGCCTGTCACGTAATGGCTTCCGTACCTAATTTCCTTGTGCTGGAATTGCACGCGCTCAATATTCCCTGGTGGAACGACCTGTGTATCGGGGATGCGCCTTTCGTGGAGAACGGATTCATGACCGTTTCCGAGCGACCCGGCATCGGCGTCGAATTAAATGATGAAGTGGCAAAATCGTTGATCTGGAAGAATGATACTTACTTCCAATAGTTCTCTATAAGGAAACCTGAATGTCTGAACAATCTGTTGTTGAGTTGCAAGCCCGCTGGGACAAAATCCGTGTTGCCAATATCTATGACACGCTGGACAGGATGGGATACCCGAATCAATGTCTCGATTTGGGGATCAAGCCGTTGTTTCCACACCGTCATATGGCGGGCAAGGTTATCACCGTACACGGCAGTGCCTATCCCGTTCCGCGCGGACAGGAAGGCAGCGAGTGGGGCGGCAATTTTTTTGATCAGCTTCGCCAGATGGTATATCCGGGCTGTGTGGTGGTGGTTGAATCCGGCGGTGAGGTACATGCCGGGAAGTTCGGAGAAATGACAAGTTGGGCATTACAGCAGGGCGGTGCGCGTGGCATCGTCGTGGATACCTATATCCGCGACTGGCTT
The DNA here is from genome assembly GCA_964432445.1 of uncultured Anaerolineaceae bacterium. Taxonomy (GTDB): domain Bacteria; phylum Chloroflexota; class Anaerolineae; order Aggregatilineales; family UBA2796; genus JBBRMW01. The sequence continues at coordinate 1,740 of CAYSOC010000275.1, read as the reverse complement.
GGGCTGGAAGTGATCCCTAACTATACCGCCTGTGCGCGTGGCACTTCTCCCATCGAGTCGTCGCAGCGCTGGCGGATTGACGGATTAAATGTAAATATCGGGATGCCCGGTACAATTACCAGTCGCGTGCGCGTTCAGTCTGGCGATTGGATCATCGCAGAAGATGACGGCGTTATTGTCGTCCCCCAAGCCATCGCTATGGAAGCCCTGGTCAAGTCTGAAGAGATGGAAGCCAGCGAAGAAGGAATGCGCCAGGATATGGCGGCTGGTATGTCTTTTGACGATGCCTATAAGAAGTGGGGACGGGCATAGGTTCAGGGTTGTTTCCCGCGTTATTTGAAATATTTTGGAGGTGAACGCTCTTCGGGGCGTTCACAAAAGCATATCTCACCACTTGTTTTAAACCTCTCCCTTGCTTTTGAATTGGATACAAAATGGAAAATATCGAAGTTTTAACGAATCCTCAATTGGATTTGGGCGAGGGGCCGCTATGGGATGTTCGTAGCCAGACGCTCTATTGGATTGACCTGTTGGTGGGACATATCTATCGGCATACTCTCGCTAGTTCAAAAACGGAACACTGGGCGCTCGGCGTAATGACCGGCTGTCTGGCGCTACGTGAGTCCGATGGTCTTGTTATCGCTACGCGCGATGGCTTTGCCTTATGGGATGATCAAACAACTACCCTGGAATATATTGGCGATCCCGAAGCAGATCAGCCTGGATCGCGCTTTAATGATGGCAAAACAGATCGTCGGGGGCGTTTCTGGGCGGGTACGACAGCGCCGGGAGCAGTCAGCAGCCTGTATCGGCTCGACCCGGATCGCAAGATCGAACGTATGGAACGTGGATTGAGCATTTCCAACGGAATCGGATGGAGTCCCGACAGCAGGGTGATGTATCTGACCGATTCGCCAACGCAAACAATTTTTGCCTATGATTTCGATGAAGACAGCGGAACGATTCATCGGCGGCGTGCGTTTGTGGATACCAGCGGCAAGCCCGGCGTCCCGGACGGGCTGACGGTAGATAGCGAAGGCTATATCTGGAGCGCTCAATGGGGTGGCAGCAGGATTTATCGCTATACGCCGGATGGCAGACCGGATCGGGAAGTTGTGATGCCTGTGGAGTATCCGACCAGTTGCATGTTTGGCGGCCCGAATCTTACCACGCTGTATATCACCTCGGCGCGCAGGCCTCTGAGCGAGGAAAGACGGCTTGCCAATCCTTTGACCGGCGCTGTATTTCAAATCGAACTTTCCGTCAAAGGGTTGCCGGAAGCCCGTTTTGCAGGCTGACAATATCTGGACAAAGATAATGCAATTTGAGCATGGATGAGGTTTTTGTCCAGTACAACGGATTCGTCGTGGATAGTACGGATAACGAGGGTTTTCTTCTGAAACTTGAATAACTTACGGTGTACAGATTTTGAACAAAAAGGAAAGCAAGTAACAATACGTTCACCATTGAAACTTACGCTATAAGGTATCGATGGGCAGTGATACAGTAGAATCAGCATTTCGTGAGTGTATTTGTTATCGCCTATACAGTACACGCGAGCGAATTAAATTCAGTAATGAATCGAGGCTTTGACGGGTTTATCGGGAAACCCATGAGCGCCGAAGAATTCCCTGATCAATGGCGTCGTATCCTGAATCATGAATGTGTTTGATATACACCATAACAGAGAGAAACACTATGCTACCTCTTCGAAACAAACGCATTTTTATCGTTGAAGAC
>CAYSOC010000274.1:0-4082 GCA_964432445.1 uncultured Anaerolineaceae bacterium | reverse complement strand
GATGGAACTCCTGCCCGATCCGAAGCCTGTGACGCTTGCCGCCGGGGATGCGGAAACAACCCTCAAAACGCGCTGGCTGATCGAGATGTTGCAAGCGCTCGCCTATCTGCATCGACAGGGGATCATCCACCGGGATTTAAAGCCTGCCAATGTTCTGGTCAGCAACGATCAGGTGCAAGTCCTGGATTTTGGGCTGGCACAGCGGCAGGCGATTCCGATAGATGACGATGCAGAGGGAACCTCTGGCACGCTGGCCTATATGTCGCCAGAACTACTCAGGTCCGAACCCGCCTCGGTGCAATCCGATCTGTATGCGGTGGGCATGATGGCCTATGAGCTATTTCTGGGGCGCTACCCATTCGATACGCAAAGCACCACAACGCTAATCAAGCAAATTCTGGAGACAACGCCGGAAGTCTGGATGATCAAGCGCAGCATCGGGGATGTATTGCGCCGATTGCTGGCAAAGGCTCCGAATGAGCGTTTTCAGAATGCCGATGAAGTGATCGCGGCGCTGTGCAACGCAACGGGCTATTCCGCACCTCTGGAATCAGCCGCATTGCGCGAGAGTTTGCTACAGGCGGCGCAGTTTGTCGGGCGCACAGAACAACTCGAAACGCTGACCCATGCGCTGGAAGCGCTGACGGGCGAACAACCGCACGGCGCGGCATGGCTAATCGGCGGCGAAAGCGGTACGGGTAAATCGCGCCTGATGGACGAGCTACGCATACGGGGATTGGTCAATGGCGCGAACGTATTGCGCGGACAGGCACAACTTGCCGGTGGTCAGCCGTTGCAACTGTGGCGCGAACCTGTTCGGCGTCTGCTGCTGGCGGTGGAAGTCTCACCGCTGGATATCGGGATTTTGCGCGAACTCGTCCCAGACGCTGCCAGCCTGACGGGGCAGAGCATCTCGGATGTGCCGCCGCTGGAAGGCGATGCACAGAAAAACCGCCTGCGCGACACGATTGTAAAACTGTTGCGTGTCGCTGCGGAGAAGCAACCGATCCTGCTCCTGCTGGAAGATTTGCAATGGGCAGACGACAGCCTTTCGATATTGAACGGCGTGATCCGTGCCGTGAGCGAATCACCGTTACTCGTGATCGGAAGCTATCGGGATGACGAGGCGCAAACCCTGCCAGAGAAATTACCCGGCGCGCAAACACTCAAACTCCCGCGCCTGAGCAGCGCAGAAGTCGCCCAGTTGAGCGAATCCATGCTGGGTGAAGGTGGACGAAAACCAGATTTGCTTGGCTTCCTGCAACGGGAGAGCGAAGGGAACGCCTTCTTCCTTGTGGAAATTATGCGAACACTGGCAGAAAGTGCGGGTCGGCTCGGTGACATCACCAATATGACGCTCCCGGCGAAGGTCGTGGCGGGTGGTGTACAGGAAGTGATCCGGCGGCGTCTGGCGCGTATCCCGACAGCAGCGCGGGAGTTGCTCCGCGTTGCCGGGTTGATGGGGCGACAGTTTGATCTGGATGTGTTGAAATGGCTGGTCGCGCACGGTATCGCCCCGGAATTGAATATGGATATTGAGAACTGGCTGACGACCTGCGCCAACGTCGCCATTCTGGAAATTGTCGATGAACACTGGCGGTTCGCCCACGATAAATTACGCGAGGCAATCCTGCGCGATGTGGATGATAGCCTGCGCCCGACGCTGCACCGACAGATCGCCGAAGCGATGGAAACACTGTATCCCGAAGATTTGGCACGTTCGGCGGCACTCGCGGAACACTGGCAGAAAGCCGAAAATTCCGCTAAAGAGGCGCACTATGCGATCCTTGCCGGGGAACGCGCTTTCGCTGTGAGCGATTACCCGAATGCCGAGCGCTATACCGCCCGCGCTATTAGCCTGATTGAATCGGGCGTTGCGCCAGATTTGACTGCAAAGCTGGCAATGCTCTACAGCCGACGGGGAGACGTAACGCGCCTGCGTGGAGACTATGAAGGGGCGCTGGTGCTGCTCGATAAAGCGATTAGTCTGGCGCAGGCATCCGATCAAATACCCGAATCAATCGACGCACTGATCAATCGTGGCGTGGCGCTCTCCTCGCTTGGCAAAATCGCAGAATCGCTCAGTGCGCTGGAAGATGCGATCAGGTTGGGACGCGCGCACCAATATCACACGGCAACCGCCAGAGCAATTGCACGGCTGGCTTCGACAACTGCGCTACACGATCCCTCTGCCAATTATGCCGAACTCCTGACACTATTGGATGAAGGGCTTACCCTGAGCGAAGTCATCCAGAACCCGGTGCATAAACTCCGCAACCTGACGGTACGCGGCATCATCCTCGCGGAACTGGAACGCTGGGATGAGGCGGTAACGGTCTATCGGGAAACGCTGCAACTGGCAACTGACATCGGGGATCGGACAACGCTGCTGATCGGGTTGAATAACTTTGGCGAGATTTTGAAACGTATGGGGCGACTGGATGAATATGTCACCTATGCAGAGCAGGCATTGGCGGTCAGCCGCGAAATCGGACACGCCGAAGGCATGGTGATCACGCTATTCAACATGGCAGAAACCATGAGCGATAATCAGCGTTATGATGATGCGCTCGGCTATGTCCGTGAATTGTTGCAGATCGCCATGCGCGGACACGCCCGCCTGTATATTGAATATGGGCTATATTCCTTCGCCTATTGTCAGGAAAAGCGCGGTGATTTGCTCTATGCGGTGGAAGTTCTCGGTCTCATCAGCGCCCAGACCGCCATTGAGGAAAACCGCAACGACGCCGAAAACCTGTTGGCAGCGATCAAGCGGCGTCTGGACGAAAAACAGTACACGGAATCGCTGGAATATGGGCGCACGATGGATTTTGACCAGACCATCGCGGAAATTCTGAATAAGCAGCGCTAGTGACGCACCAACTCCGCCAACAAGAAATAGGATATGCCTTGCCAGAAAAGACCAAGTAGAACCATGCCAACACTCAAGAAGCCCCAGATAAACAGCATACCCATCCAATACCAGAAAAATCCTTGCGGCGCTGGATTTGTATTGCCAGGTTTTTTCTTACCCGAAAAACTCCTTAAATGAAAGCGTATCCCTTCGCTCATTATCCATGAAAAAAGCAAGACCAGCAGCGTAGGGAAAGCAAAAATTAATGATAGCCAGTCGGATACTATTGGACTAGCTGTACAGGCAATCCAAAGAACGATCAAAAAACAAAGTGGCAGCGTCGCCATCGCCGCGAGTGTAATGCTATCAATCTGCCAACGGGTCAGTGCCGCGTAATCTTGTCCAAGTACGTGTTCATTTTCATATCGAATATATAGATAGCCAACAACGCCGACAATAACAAAAGGCCATGTCAGAATTAGGCCAACAGCGCCAATTGGAACAATCAGCGACACTAGCCCGGCTGCCAACGCCAGAAGAAATATAAACCGACGGGAAAATGCCCGTTTGCGCCCGATCCACACCGCACCGCCAACACCCAGAACAACGAAAACCAACCCCATGACAGACACAATATGAACATAACTGATCGCTCTGTTGTTGTACCAGAGGGCAAATATTGCCACAGCACAAATGAAAATCGGTGGGGTGATAACCCAACTCAGGTTATTCCATTCACGCTTTTCGCCCGGTTGAAAGGCATAGCGGTAGACCTGCACCCAAGCAGAGCCAAACCGAACCACTTTTCTCCTCGCAGCCTGAAGTTTCCACCCATTTCGCTGAACTGATCGCCTACCCCCAGCGCTCCGCACTGGAGCCGCTCCTCCATGACTCGTAACTGGTTTTGACGGTGAACGAAAGAGTTATAGGACCCTTTCGCCCACCTGAAAGACTCGCCGGATAGGAAGCCAGTCTTCTGGTCGTACAGTCTAACACGACCGCAAGCTACGCAGATTATCCCGGTGAAATCGTCAACACTTTGATGGAGGGTAGGTATAATGGCAAAGGTATTCGTCTTCACGAATCACAAAGGTGGCGTCGGCAAAAGCACTTCAGCTACCAACATTGCGCTCGGTATTTCGGGCGTCCTCAAGCGTCTCAATGCGCCGAACGCGCGGGTGTTGATGATCGACACTGATAGCCAAGGCCATGCGACGCTGGTCACCAC
>CAYSOC010000273.1:0-4181 GCA_964432445.1 uncultured Anaerolineaceae bacterium | reverse complement strand
ATTTGTTGAGCGCGACCTGCGCACGTTCGGCAAGCCGCAAACCGAGACGATATTTGCGCGTCTCCTGATTCTGGAACAGATAACCGCGACGTTCCAGAGTATAGACCAACCCGGCCAGCGTGCTTTTATGGAGTTTTGTCATACGTGCCATTTCTGTAATGCCGAGTTCGGGCGCACGTTCGCTGAAAAGTTCCAGGATCGCCAGCGCCCGATCTACCGCGCCAATGGTTTTGGTGCTATCAGTATTTGTCCGCGCCATAGCTGCTCCTTCTGTTGTGCAGCAATATCGAAGAATATTCGGTATCAGACCGCCCGAACATTCTCGCCTTGAAATATGTTCGACAATGAAAAACCTGTTTCGGTATTATCGAACAAAAGTATAACATGAATTTTGTTAACCTGTAGTGCAAGTCAAAGGAGAATGGTGTGGTGCTGATTTTAGAGGCTGTCTGAGAATCTCAATAGACCCCACCCTAAATCCCTCCCCGCTGGCGAGGAGGGACTTCCAGACACGCATTGCTCCCTTTCCCTGCTTGCGGGGAAAGGGTGGGGATAGGGGTCATTCCCTTTCAGACAATCTCTTAAACAGCCTCGCCTGTTCGTTGATTGTGATCTGCTCCAGTCGCGAATTGCGTAGCATCCAGATCGGGCTATCATATCTGCGTGGTTTTGCGGCGCTATTATTTTATGCAGGGGATCGCCCTGACTGGATCAAAAGGATAGTATGAACCGTTTAAAGGGAAAGACAGCGCTGGTTACTGGCGGCGCAGCAGGAATCGGCGCGGGGATTGCGCGGCGGCTGGCGAGTGAAGGCGCTGGCGTTTTTATCAGTTATCACAGCCATGCCGAAGAAGCCGAAGCGCTGGTGAGCGAAATTCGCGCTGAGGGCTGCGTCAGTGGTGCGATCAAGGCCGATGTGACCAAACCGGACAATGTACGTGCAATGGTCGCAGCAGCAGCGGAAGCATTCGGCGGCGCGATTGATATTCTGGTAAACAACGCCGGGAATCTGGTCAAGCGTGTTCCGATTGCGGAGATGGAAGAAGATTTCTGGCATTATGTGATCGATGTCAACCTCGGCAGCACCTATCGCACCTGTAAGGCTGTTTTGCCGTATATGTTGAAAGGCAACATTGTGAATATGGCATCGCTGGCGGCGTTCGATGGCGGTGGCCCCGGCGCGGCGGCATATGCAGCATCGAAGGGCGGCGTCGTGACTCTGACGCGAGCGCTGGCAAAAGAGTTCGCGCCGAAGGGAATCCGGGTGAATGTAGTCGCGCCGGGTTATATTGCGGATACTGCGTTTCATAACACTTTCACCTCCAGGGAAGCGCAGCAGGGCATGATCGACAGGACACTGGTCAGGCGCGGCGGCACAGTGGACGATGTAGCAGCGGCGGTGGCGTTCCTTGCCTCGGATGATTCCGGGTATATCTCTGGTGAAGTGATCCAGTTGAACGGTGGGGTTGCGTTCCTGTAATGCTCTATCGGTCATAGACTATGCCGCTTACGGTGCAATATGCGCGGCACGGGCGACAGTGATTCTGGAAAATCCATCGCGTTTTACGCGGATGCCGCGCGACTCGCCAGCGCCGCGACAGGCGAGATCAGGCATGTGGAAACCAGAGTCGACGTTCCGCGCTCCCGATTTCTTCGCCTGCGATACAATATCAACATATGATTGAATATTTCGCGTTTGGATTCACAATATTGATACTATGCGCGTTTGGTCTGGCGGCAATAGCAGCAGAACGGCGCTATCGCAACCTTCCCAAACTACCCGCAACAAATGTGATCCCCGCGTCCTCTGTGCAAATCCTGATCCCGGCACGCAACGAATCCGCAAATATTGCTCGTGTCACCACCAGCCTGAAGAACCAGAACTATCCACAATTTGCGCTGACCGTAATCGATGATCACTCCGAAGATGATACCGGAACAATTGCGCAAGGGATCGGTGCGAATGTCCTCCGACTGGAAAATGAGCCACCTCCCGGCTGGACGGGTAAATGCAACGCCTGTGAGCAGGGCGTGCGTGCGACCAGCAGCGAGTGGATATTGTTCACAGACGCCGATACCTGTCATGCGCCGGATAGTCTGGCGCGTGCGATTGATTACGCAGAGCAAAACAGGCTGGATGCGCTCTCGTTACTGCTCCGGCAGGAGTGCGGCACGTTTTGGGAGCGCGTTATTTTGCCACTCGCCTACCAGCAGTTTTTCGCTGTTTTGCAACCGGATAAACCAGCATTCAATGGGCAATATATTTTAATTCGGCGGTCTGTATATCTGCAATCGGGCGGGTTTGGCGCGGTGAGTGGGCGCGTGATGGAAGATGTGGCGCTTGCAGAATCACTGGCAGCACAGGGCTATCGGATTACGCTGGTCAACGGTCACGAGGCAGCAAGCGTCCGCATGTATCAAACTTTGCCCTCTCTCCTGCGTGGGATGGCAAAGACAGCATTTTCGGCGGCGCGGGATCGCGGTTGGCGCGGGTTGCTGCTCGGTGGGTTGACCTTTCTTGGAATTTTCACGATTTTGCTGGCGCTCTATGGATTGGTTGCGCGCTCAAATGCGGCGTTGATCGGTGCAGCCGCAATTGTTTTATTGAACACGTTTGGGTTAATTCCCTGGATGCGGCGCTTTGGCGTGCCTGCCGGATATGCGCTGCTCAACATCTTGGGGATCAATATTTTGTGGGGCGTAGGAATGATTTCGACTTTCCGTGTGATCGGCGGCATTGGCGTTCGCTGGAAGGGGCGCACCATCATCGAACCCGCCAGACGTTAAATTCTCCGCATTTTGTGGAGTTTTGGGAACTAATCCTTTTCGGGCAACGTATTTATTGCAGCAGTTTAATTTTAGAGGAATGAAACATGGCGACTGTTGTTCAGAGTGCGCCCCTTGTGCGCGCACAATCGGGTTATCCCCCTGCCAGCTTGCGGTTCGACTGGATTTCGGCGGGGCTTTCCGTTTTGCTGATGGTTGGCCTGAATGTAGACATCTGGGCGCACAATCATGATAAAGTCGACAATACCTTTTTCACGCCCTGGCACGCAGTGATGTATGGTGCGTTCTTTATCTTCGGCCTCTATCTGACGCTATCCGCAATGCGTAACATCACACGCGGATATGGCCTGATGACTTCCTTGCCACGCGGATACATGCTGTCGCTGTTGGGGACGTTTATTTTCGCCTTCGGCGGCGTCGGAGATATGATCTGGCATACCGTTTTTGGGATCGAACAAAACACGGAAGCCCTGCTCAGTCCCACTCATCTGCTGCTTGGAACCGGGTTCTTTTTGCTTTTCAGCGGCACGATCCGTTCAGCGTGGTATCGCACCGAAAAAACGAAAACAAACCAGTGGGTGTCGCTCCTGCCCGCAGTGATCGGCGTGGCGATGTGCGCGTCGCTTCTGATGGCTTTTACGCAGTTCGCCAATTCGACCTATAACGGCGCATATGCAGGCACGAACTGGGTACGCGATTCCCGCGCACCCGGCTGGCTGACCCTCCCATTGGGAATCAGCGGCATCCTCATTCAGACCGCAATCATGATGGGTGGCCTGCTGTTTCTGGTACGGAACTTTCGGCTACCGTTTGGCGCGGTAACGTTGATCGTCTTCGTTCCTGGCTTGCTCATTTCCTTCTATCAGGATACGTTCCAGTTGCTCCCCGGCTTTCTGGCGGCGGGGGTGATCGGGGATGTATTGCTGCTGATATTGCAGCCATCGGCAGAGCGTCAGTTGCAAACTGGATTATTCGCCTTCCTTGTGCCAGCCGTCTACTTCACCCTCTTTTTCATTTCCCTCAACGCGATACAGGGCATTGGCTGGCGCGTCCACGCATGGACAGGCGCGATTGTTTTTGCTGGCGTCACTGGTCTGATGGTCGCATTGCTGCAATCAGGTCAGCATAGAATCGAAACCGCAGAATAAATCAAATCACTATACGTATCGGGCGCACATCACTAGTGCGCCCGATACCTAAAGATCGGTCACAGTTTTCGTCTGGTTGCGTTCGGCAAGTTTTTCTGCGTATAGTTCCTTGATGCGCTCGCTATATTCCTCAACAGACATTTGTCCGTTGCGTATCGCCTGTTGCCATTCCTTCGCTTTGGCCTTCACGTCTGGCAGATTGGCGATCTCGCGCATTTCCGACATGCTGCCGCCAGCATATTGAGA
>CAYSOC010000272.1:0-4214 GCA_964432445.1 uncultured Anaerolineaceae bacterium | reverse complement strand
ACGCGCCCATATTTTGTATTAATTCGCAGACGGTATCTATTTCCTCGTCACGTCCCGGCAATCCCAGTTTTGCCTTGTCCAGTGGTGGGCGGCTTTCCAGAACATCAAATGTGAATCCGGCATCTTCATATGCCGTTTTTAGCCGCACCAACGCCATATAACTCCAGGGTGGGGTGTTATTCCCCATAGCAAAGTCCATCCCGCCGACAACATGATCGATACCACATTGCCTGACCATCGACCAGAGCGGCGTCGGGTGTGGCGGTAAAAATTCAGCGATCTCCAGCATAATAATTCCGTCAATCCCATTTCATGGTGTCTATCGAATATTCCGGTTCAAAGCCGATCAGGTTTCGCGCCTTGTCAATCGAAATCAGCGAGGATATACCCGGCAGATCGCTTTTCAGGTCAGTTACTTCGGGGAAGAACAGTGCAGCCAGTGTACGAGAATTGTAGCTGAGGTAGTTAGCGCGGTCATTGATGAACAGGGCATGACTCCCTTTATAGTCGGCGGTCAAACTCTTCTCGATAGACTGTGCCGCGTCCCGTTCGTCTACAAATGCCCAAAAATTATAGCGATCCCCGACATAGGCACGGAACAACGGATCATCCAGCAAAGGTGGATTCGGTACAGGTTCGTGATCGGGATGAAAGTCGAACGGACGCAGGCGACGAAATTCCAGATTACGCGCTTTTATCGTATCCATGCGCTTTTGTCTTTCCGCATCGGAAAGGCTCACGAGTTCGTCTATGGTTTGGCGTGACGCCTTTCTCCGCCCGGCGAACGCTTCACTCTGGATATGCCCCTGTGGGACTACGCCGGGGAATCGCAAGGCTGTTCCTGAAATTCCATCCCGCCGCCAGAAGTATTCGCCAACTTCTTCGATAAGCTGCTTTGAAAGCGAATACGAATCCGTTGTATAGGTGGGGTGCGTTTCATCTATCGGGAGATAGCGGACATCAATTTCTACCGTGCCATAGTAGCCACCAAATGCATTGATGGAACTAGCCTGTACCACCCTCTTGATACCCATCCTCGTAGCAGCCTCATAGATGTTGAACGTCCCTGCGACATTCACCTCGAAAACCTGTGATGCCGGAGCCATATGCGGGGTGCGGATCGCCGCGAGATGAACCACCACATCGCAACCCTGCATCGGTTCCAGCAATTCGTCAAAATTCAGGATATTGCCCTGAACATATTCCACTCCATCGGTTTCAACGCCCGGTTTCAGGTCAAGAATGCGAACCTGCCACCCTTTTTGCAAAAGATGGCTGGTTGTTGCTTTGCCGATGAGTCCTGTTCCCCCTGTAATCAGGACACGCACAATAAACCCCCGTTTTTGTGATTGTTCTTACAAAAAATAAAATTGTGAGCGTAGCACGGTTGAACCCCGTTGCTTTTTTCCGGCTCCTGGAAGAAAAACGCAAGGGCGAATTTAAAGCAATTCAGACAGGATATGCGTAAATTTCGTTACGCCGGGTCAACTAGCTCCACAGCCGATCATGTGAGCTTTCGAGCGACCAGTGATCCGTTGATTCAAAAACGCCGGGATCAGCCGGATGCAGAAATTCCCGACAGGCCTCCACATTGAATTCGGTGAACCCCAGCCCTGGCGTCTCCGGGAGGTTGATATAACCATCCTGAACCAGTGGTTTCGATAAGCCATCTACCAGGTGATTCCAGCCCGGAATATCTGCCGAATGGATTTCCAGCGCGAGGAAATTTTCTGTAGCGGCAGCACAGTGGGCGCTGGCAAGCGCGGCAACCGGAGTACCTGCCATGTGCATCGCCATTGCTACCCCGTGATCCTGCGCGTAGTCACCGATTTTTTTCATTTCCATGATTCCGCCTGCGGTCATCACATCGGGGTGGATGACGCCAAGCGCGCGTTTTTCTACCAGTTCGCGGAAGCCTTCCTTCAGGAAAATATCCTCGCCTGTGCAAATCGGCGTCGTCACGGCTTGCGCCAAACGAAGATATTGATCAGCAAATTGCCAGGGAATCATATCTTCATACCAGGCCAGCGTGAACTGATCGAGTGCGCGCCCCAGACGAATACACGATTCAAGATTCAAATGTCCAAAGTGGTCTGCCGCCAATGGTAGTTCGTATCCAACCTGTTCACGGATCACGCCCACATATTCGACCAGTTTATCGATCCCCTTCGTGGTAAGTTGCGTACCCGTGAATGGGTGCATAATGTCATTGCGCGCCATCATGTCTGGCGGGGCATTGATCGCGCCGGGAATGTCCGATACCAGATCAATACCAACATCCATTTTCAGAAATTTGAAACCCTGCGCCATCCGGCGTTTGAGTTGCGCTGCCATTGCTATCGGGTCACGCTCCGATGGCGTATCGGCATAACACAGGATTTTGTCGCGGAATTTGCCACCTGCCAGTTGGTAGGCAGGTACGCCATATGCCTTTCCTGCTAAATCGAACAGTGCCATTTCAATCGCGGAAACGCCGCCACCCTGCCGCGCATGAAACCCGAACTGTTTGATTTTGCGAAAAATCTTGTCGATGTTGCAGGGATTTTCGCCTATAATGCGGCTTTTCAACATCAGGGCATAGGTTTTGCTTCCCCAATCCCGCACTTCGCCATAACCTGAAATCCCCTGATTGGTATCAATACGGATGATGATGCAATCCATCGGCAGCTTGGTCAGACGGAGCGCGACCATGTTGGTTATGCGCAGATCGCTTGGGCGCGAATAAGTATTTACATTTTGCTCTGATATAGCAGAATCGTTCACTACAAAATCTCCTTTATAGATAAGAGCCACTTTTAGCAGGGACTATATGGTTGGGTTTTTACGACTCGAAATAGCAGATAATCCTATATTATTGTCTCCCAATTCATCTTTCCACAAATGGAAGCTACAGGAATAAACCAGCTATGCAATTCCTGTTCGGTAAATCGTTTACTCAGGATAGAAATATTAACATGAAATAGATTAAAAAGCGGTCTGAAAATTATGGCAGATTTCAGAATAACCGGGTTTTGCGAGGCTCAAGGCGCATCTACAGTGGGTATGCGCACAGACTATCAAGTCTCTCCGTGAGCATTGCTTCTCCGCTCGACGATATATCAAAGAATATACTATGATATTTGCTCTTGACGCTCAAAGGCTATTTTGCTATCATGTGGATTAGGCCCTTATCGTCTAGAGGCCTAGGACGCGGCCCTCTCAAGGCTGAAACTCGGGTTCGAATCCCGATAGGGGCATATCCTGCTGCACGCCTTCACGCTGTGAGGGCGTTTTCTTTGGTTCGACAATTGTAGTTTCTGCCGCGTCGTAGAGGTTCGCCCGCAAGACCAGATAGCGTTCCGCCCAGGGTTTCAGCCGGAAGTCGGTGATGCGCCGGGTGTCCAGATCACAGGTGACGGACGTGAACAAGCCGCGTACCAGACTCTGCCGGTCAGTATCACTGCCTGATTCCCAGACGCGGATGAGTTGCTCGACTGCGTTCAGACAGAGCGCCAGTTCCAGAGCCGCCTTCCCGGTGTCGGTGGTGCGGGAGTGCCAGTGGGCGATTTCGCGTTCATTGTGGTCGATGCGCCGTCGGTATTCCTCACGGGACAGACGACCCTCGCCATACAGATGCACCGCAGCCTCCAGCCGCCGCTGACAGAGGGCAATCGCCTCCTGTTTCTGTTGCTCAAAATCGGCATCCTGTACCAATGCCAGCTGACCTTTCTCCATGCGTATCGCCAGTTCAGTCAGGAGCGGGAGTTTGTCCGGGGCAATCGTCAGGAGATGCAGTAATCGGCCAAAATCCGCCTCATAAACGGCTGCCGGAATCGAGCGATTGGTACTGCCACAGGTGACCCCTCCCTTGTGGCGATAGCGCAGCACCCCGCGCTGACAGTTGCCACTCAGGGTACTGCGCAATGCCGGATTGCTTCTTTGGTATGCCTGTGTTTCGCAGTGCGCACAAAAGGAGAGGGTATTGAGCGGATAGACCCGCGCCGTGCGGATGACGCCGTGATCAGGACGTTCGATGGCACGCTGCTGCAACGCCTGGGCAACCGCCACCAGCAACCGGAGCGGCATGACCGCACGGGTCGGGTTGAAATGCACCTCGGTAGTTGTCGTGCGGCGGGTTTTGCTTTGGCTGTGTCCCGTTTCCTTGTCCCGAATCGCGCCACCATATTCGGGCCAGTTGGCGACGACGCGCCGCACATCATCCCCGGTCAGTGGAC
>CAYSOC010000271.1:0-4308 GCA_964432445.1 uncultured Anaerolineaceae bacterium | reverse complement strand
AATTCGTCCGCGTTCTTATAGGTGATTGGGCCAGTGAACCCAAGATAGAATCCCAGCGCAATCGCCTGTTCAGCAATTGCAGGCGGGGCGCTGAATGAATGCAGCACACCGGGGTGATCCTTGAGGCTCGGTGGCAAGGTCGTTACCCATGTGCGAAGTACGCTGATCAAATCCTCGGAAGATTCCCGGTTATGCAGAATGACGGGCAATTCCAGGCGCATGGCAAGTTCTAACTGTGCTTCCAATGCCCGGAACTGTGCCTCTTTTGGGCTGTTGTCCCAGTGATAATCCAGCCCGATTTCGCCAATTGCTACGACTTTCGGCAGTCTAGCCTGCGCTTCGATTTGCGCGAGGTGTTCGGGCTGAAAATTTTTTGTATCGTTCGGATGAATCCCCACCGCCGCGAAGATGCCTGCATGTTTTGATGCCAGATCGATTCCAGCCTGCCCGGAAGCGAGGTCAACCGATGGCAGGATGATTCGCGTCACCCCGGCGGCAGCGGCACGCTCGATAACAGCGTCTCTATCTTCGTCGTAGGCATCAAAATACAGATGGCAATGGGTATCAATCAGCATCAACGAATATCTCTACCGCTTTGCAGAAGCGCCATATCCGCCTCAACCATCATTTTCAGGAGCGCCATTGTAGAAACATTCGGCTCCCATCCAAGTGCCTGACCTGCTTTCGCGGGATCGCCAATGAGCAGATCGACCTCGGCAGGGCGATAGAACTTCGGATCGATCACCACAAATTCGCGGTAGTCCAGCCCGACATGGCTAAAGGCGGCCTCGACCATACTCCGAATAGTGTGTGTTTCGCCCGTAGCGATCACGTAATCATCCGGCTGATCCTGTTGCAGCATCATCCACATGGCGCGAACATAATCACCAGCGAAGCCCAAATCGCGTTGCGAATCGAGGTTGCCCATGCGGAGTTCCTTGATCTGCCCCTGCTTGATTCGGGCTGCACCAAGCGAAATCTTGCGCTCTACAAACTCTGTGCCGCGCCGGGGCGAACCGTGATTGAACAGAATACCGCTGGTGGCGTGCATCCCATAGCTTTCGCGGTAGTTAATTGTAATCTGGTGTCCGTAGGCTTTGGCGACCCCATAGGGGCTGCGCGGATACAGCGGGGTTGTCTCGCGCTGTGGGACTTCGCGCACCTTGCCAAAAATTTCGCTGGAACTAGCCTGATAAAACCGGATTTTGGGGTTAACGTGCCGGATAGCATCCAGCATCCGGGTAACGCCCAGCCCGGTTACATCGCCCGTGAACACAGGCTGATCCCATGACGCGGGAACAAAACTCTGCGCTGCGAGGTTATAGACTTCATCGGGTTGGCTCTTTTCAAGCGCCCACGTCAGGGACGTTTGATCGAGCATATCGCCGGGGATGAGCGTGATCCGATCCTGAATATGTTGGATACGGCTGGAATTTTCGGTACTGGTACGGCGGGTCAGGCCGAATACTTCATAGCCTTTTTCCAGCAAAAACTCGGCAAGGTACGAGCCATCCTGCCCGGTAATGCCGGTGATCAATGCGCGTTTGGTCATCTACTGCTCCATTAGGTACGGCTGCGGACGTGCTGGCGTGCAGACTCCAGCACTTCGCGCAGGGTTTGTTCAATCGGGATGTTTGGCGTCCAGCCTGTCGCCGCGCGCAGTTTTGTACAATCACCGCGCAAAATCGGAATATCCGAGGGGCGCAAGCGTGCCGGGTCTACCCGAATTTCAATCGGGCGATTGCTGAAACTAATCAGCAATTCCAGAACACGCTGCATCGACCACGCCACACCACTACACACATTATACACAGCCCCCGGCGCACCCTGTTCCAACGTCAGGTGATAGGCGCGTACAATATCCCGCACATCCGTAAAATCGCGCTGTGCCGAGAGATCACCGACGAAAACGACTGGCTCTTTCAAGCCTGCTTCAATCTCTGCAATCTGATTGGCGAAGGAGGCGACTGCGAAGCGCCCTGTCTGACCTGCGCCAATGTGGTTGAACGCACGCACCCGCACAATATGCAAGCCATAACTGCGTCGATATTGAACCGCCAGCATCTCCTGCGCGATCTTGCTCACCGCATAGGGGCTGGCAGGGTCGAAAGGAGTTTCCTCGGTGATAGGCGTTTGCTCCGGGCGCACCGGGCCATACATTTCCGATGAGCCGATGATCAACAGGCGCGTATCCAGTTTGAGCGCACGGATCGCCTCGAAGAAATTCAGCAGGGAATGGATATTGGTATCGAGCGTTTCCCAGGGTGCTTCAAACGAACGCGGTACGTAGGATTGCCCCGCCAGATGATAGATACGTGTTGGGCGTATTTCGTCCATCAGCGCGTGGACGGCTTGCAAGTCGCGCAAGTCGAGTGTATGCAGCTTGCAGACATCCGGTATAGGGTTATCGACGGTATCAGGCTTGCTGTGCGCCGTGCCGTGTAGTGTAAATTGAGTGTGCTGCTGTAAATAATCGATCAGCCAGGGGCCGACAAAACCTGTCGCCCCGGTGATCAATGCGGTTTCAGAAACGGTCATTGTGGCGCTATATCTTCGGTGGTATAGAGATTGAGGGCTATTGTCCCATTTGCAGCGGGCAGAATCAAGACATCATAACGATGCGAACCAGCAACATCTATATCTACCATACCCAGAACCTTTCCGGTTTTGGCATCGTAAACGTAGAGCGTGTAGTTCCCGCTGGAAACCGGAAAATCTGTGACGAATTCACCCACCTCAAGCCGCTCTCCGACAGGCTGTAATGCCTGTAGAGCCAGCGAAGGCGTCTTTGTCACGCGATCAATGCTGCTCCCGGAAACAGGCGTTGCGGCGGATCGGATGCCAATCCGCGCAAACATTGCCTGCATCCCTGTTCCGGCATGAAAGACCTGCAACACAGCGCTGGATGGGCTGACAGGTGCATTGCTGCGAAGCTGGAGGAAGCGGGGACTACCCGCTGTTCCGAGCGCCAGCAGCAACATTGTACCGCGTGCATTCGTCTGGAAACGGGTCGAACGCAAGACTTTATTATCCTTTGTCGAAACGATTGCCAGTTCTGCGTCCTGTGGCTTGACGATCAGCGGCAGGCTGATCTTTCCCGCCTGAACGTTGGCAAAAATATCGCGCCCGCCGAGACGTATGGTTGCTGTTGTCCCATCGGAGAAACCATTCAGGAAGCGCATTTGTATTTGTGGCAGGACTTGCGGTGTCTCCTGTACGATATTTCCTGTCCCTACCTCGGTATTCAAGACCAGCGGTTCGCGGGTAGATGATGCACCTGCGATATAGAGATAGGCAAAGCCTGCTTTCAACGGGAAGGTCTGCTTGATTTCGACAACCTGCGGATCGTCCACACTGTCATTACGGAAGGCAATATCGGAAGGGCCAGAAAGCATCAATGACGGGGTGCTGCTTTCGCCAAAGGGAATCGGCCTGAAGTGGGTATCCAGCGTCCCGGCACGCACCAACCGTAATCCTTCGACATTCGGCACAGCGTTTACAATAACCAGACGTCCGAAGTTGGGGCTGGTTGGCGTGAGGTCTTCCGGCACTGGAACCATTGAAAGCCCATTTTTGCCATCGAATACGACGACGGTCAGGGCATCGCTGGATGGCTCGATACGCAAATCGAATAGCGGTTTGGCCTCGGCTTTATCGCTCCCCTTCAAGACCTTGAACAGATAGAACCGGGAGGGCAATTTGATGAAGTCTGTGGCCTTGCCATAGGCCAGATCATCGGCAACCTGCCGCGAGTCGATGTATATATCCAGCGGTTGCTTGTCTGTGTTGTATTTCAGACTGGCGTTGAGGACGCGAACCTGGATTTCCCGATCCGCGCCATCGGCAAAGACAACTACCTTTGCATTGCGGTCATCGCCAACAGCGATCACAAGATAGGCGCGCAAATCGAGTATGGTTAAGGGCAGGCTGATTTGCAGACTCTGGCCTTGTGCGAACTCGAATTTGTGCGCGCCGAGCGCAATATCGAGCGCTTCCATCGCATCGCCAACATTGCCCAGACTGGCAAGCGTCTTATCATTCTCGCTGATCGTCAGGCTGCCACGCGAGGAAAGCGCTTGTCCGAAGGTGAGCCGTGCCGTGCCTTTACGAATTTGTTTGAGGTTATTTAGATAAACAGAAAGCTGGAATTTATCCGCTGTGCCGGGCGTGGTGGAAACCACAAAGACAGCCGAATCATCCGGGATTAAACTAATTTTTTGTTCAAGCAGGGCTTTGGAAACGTCCTGCTCCCCGGCGCGAAAAACGCGCAGCCGATAATCTCCCGGCTTGATCAACGTCGTATCTGTG
>CAYSOC010000270.1:0-4404 GCA_964432445.1 uncultured Anaerolineaceae bacterium | reverse complement strand
CGATTACGCGACATCATCTCTTCAAAACTCCTGGGCCATTCTTCCTTCGGGAAATCCCACGCGAGTTCGATCCCGTTACCTTCCGCATCGGGCAGATAGATAGCGTGGTGTGTGCCGTGATTCGTCATGCCTTGAATCGGGGTTCGTGTTTCCGCGATACTTTTCAACAGATAGGCCAGATCGCGCCGTGTCGGGACGAGAAATGCGGTATGATACAGCCCGGTTGCACCCTGCACTTCACGCGCTCCGCCCTGTTCGGTCAGGCGCAATAAATCCTCGCGTCCTGCACCCAACCCTGCCGATTTGTCATCCTGCCAATGTACTTTGAACCCAAGATTATCGCGGTAGAATGCCACCTGTCGCACCAGATCAGCAACAGTGTAATGTACGTGTCCCAGCCTTGTCGCCGGATGAATTATTTTTACTGTGTTTGATTGGGTTGTTGAGTTCATTGATACATCTCCTTTGTTCCTCAATACGAATAAGTAACTCACCTTACGCAGCGCGAGCTAAACTAACGGGACGAAAAACACAGAACTGCTGGACATCTATAGTGATTATCTTATCAGTGCGTTCGGTCAGACGACAGGGACAGGTTTGGCAAGGCTGATGGAAGGCAGCATAAACCATGACCAGATTCAGCGGCGGTTGTCCAAAGAACGGTTTGGGTCTGCCGAATTGTGGCAAATCGTGAAGCCCTATGTACGGCAAATTCAGCAAGAAGATGGGGGCATCATCATTGACGATAGCAGCGCGGAGAAGCCCTATACGGACGAAAACGACATCATGTGCTGGCACTGGGACTCCACCTTGAGCAAAAATTAAGCCCACCAGAATGAGCGGGTGGGCGTGAAAGGCAGATATAGTTTATCGCGGTTGGTGAAACTATATCAGACCTCACGTCTCCTCGCAACGACTTATCAGCACCATTTTGAGATTTCCCCAACTCGATTCGATTTTGTGTTGCCTGGAGACGAGAAAATGTCCAGCAGTTCTGTTAGTGTTCCCAAAAACCAGAAACTTTCGCGCGCCGATGTGGTTGCGCTCATTCGTGAATCGTTGTCTATCCTTGCCACACCGGGACAGACCGTTGAACTTCGCATCCCCGGTTTGCAAGGGAAGCGCACCGACAGCGGCTATTTCAATGATCTCGACAAACTTGCCCAGTGTGCCGCAGGTTACGACGGACGTGCCGAAGGTATCTATATCACTGTTAATCCAGTGCAGCCTGCACTCCTTGCCCGCAGTCACAACCGGGTCAAGGAATATGCCAGGCAAACCACCAGCGATAAGGATGTATTGCACCGACGCTGGATATTCATCGACTTCGATCCGGTGCGCCCGGCGGGGATTTCCTCCTCTGACCAGGAGAACGCCGCAGCGTTGGAACGTGCGGTGACCTGCCGCGAACGATTGGCACAGCGCAAGATTCCATCGGTGCTGGCAAACTCTGGCAATGGCGCGCATCTGCTTATTCCGGTGGATTTACCTGACAATGAAGTCAGTACCGAACTGGTGCGGAAGTTTCTGACGTTAGTCGATAGCAAGTTCAGCGATGAACAAGTCAAAGTGGATACAGGAATGGTTGGGGCAAGTCACCTCATCAAGCTATACGGCACGCTGGCGTGCAAGGGTGACCATATTGTGGAACGTCCACACCGTCGCTCGGCTCTCGTGGATGTTCCAGATTGCCTTGATCCTGTCCCTATGTCGCTGCTCGAAAAGGTGATCGGCTCCTCAGCACCGCCTGCGTCTGTCCCTCAACCCTCGAATATTGCACTGCGGAAGGAAGAAGCACCGAAATCAGATACCATGCCGACGGATCACGGCTTCATCGACACTATCAAAGCCCGATTCGATCTGGTGGCATATGCTGAATATTTCCTTGGCGTGCAGGGTATTGCAGACGGCAAGGAAGTGCGGTTGCCGGGTAATGGCGGCTTCCTCATCAATCTGGAAAAGGGAACATGGTTTCACCACAGTGGGCAACGTGGCGGCGATGCGCTGGATTTGGTCGGCTACAATCTGTTCGGCACATCGTGGAACAATCGCAATCCGTCGCAATTCAAACAAGTGCTGCGTGAAGCGGCGGACTTCGCGGGCATACCCTCCCCGGAGCGTTCTACAGAACAAACGGTAGCGTCGGCTAAACCAGACACCACTGATACACCTGCCACAAAGAGTGAGAGCAGTCCCAAACTTGACCTGCTTGACCTGGCGCAACTCTGGCGGCATAAGTACGGCAACGATCTGGCATGGGACGCAGATCGTGTGGAATGGCGGCGCTGGATGAAGACGCATTGGCAGTTCCAGCGCACCGAGGAAGCGTTGCATGTGCAGGCGGCACAGATGTTACAACAGGTAGGCGTCCCGGTCACCACCACCAATCGTACCGATGGGATACTGAAATATGCGCGTGGGCTGTGCGCGCGGGCATTCAAGAGGACGAAGCGCCTGGTCAACTTCCAGAATGGGACGCTGCCACTGGACTCATTGCAGCTACGTATCCATGAACGCGCTGATGGATTGACACACTGCCTGCCGTTCGCCTATGAGCCGAACAGCAGCTTTTCACACATTCAACAATTTCTCTCACGTGCCATTCCTGACGAGAGCGGGCAGAAAGCCTACATGACTCACATTGGCGCGGCACTCATTGGGATACATCGCTACACAAGGTGGTCATCCTGTTTGGTGCGCCGCGCTCTGGCAAGACGACATTACTTAAACTGGCACAATTCACGCTGGGCTACAAACCGGGACAATTTGCTACTTCTACTCTGTTCTCGCCAGAGAGTCGCGGGGCGAACAGTCGCGCGACATGGCTGGATTCAACGCCGAACCTGGTTTGCCTCGACGAGTTTCCGCAGGACGCGCTGCAAGGCGAAGGCGAGGAACTCTTCAAAAGCATGACCTCCCATGGTGGCGTGTCGATGTGGCTCAAGTATCAGGATGAACGCGAAGAGAATACCTGGACACCTAAACTGATGTTTGCGACCAATAATCGCCTGCGTTACCGCGACCAGTCTGGCGCGCTCACCAAACGCCTGCTCATTCTGGATTGCCCCAATACCCTTTCTGATACCAGACAGGATGGCAATCTGCTCTCAAAACTGCAACCCGAACTCGGCGCATTCGCGGCAGCGTGCATCCAGCTGGCACTGGTGGCGCAGCAATCCCGCAAGTATCCCGAAAGCGTGCAGATGAGGGGTCTGCTCACCGACATCGAGACCAACGGCGACGCGCTGAAACTCTGGCTAGCGGAACGAGCCATTGTCGCGGATGGCGCATTCGAGAGTACCGCTGCGCTCTATGCCGACCTGCGACTCTGGTGCGAGGAAAACGGCCTGAATGCGGTTTCCCGTCCGAAGATGCGCGATGTGCTGATGACCTACCATCCGCAGATGAAGGCGACTCGTCAGTGCGTGATTGATCCCCGGACTGGAGAAATCACGCTTGTCTGGGGACTGGCTGGGATTCGCTTGCGGACGCCTGAAAATGATATGGAGGATTGGAATGAAATCGGGAACGAGCCAGATGCCCGATCCGGTGATCCGGCGGAAGAATGTACCGAATCTGGAGAAGAAATTGATAACGATGCCGTTTGTGTCGGTGATCTGGTAGATTCCCAAAACTATCCTGATCTGAAAGAAAAGGTTGCTGCGGATGAAAATACAGCGGAGTTTGTTGAAATTGACCGGATCACCGGATCAGGCGCACCATCTGAGGAGGCAGATGCAAGCATGTACCGGGAATGTCCGTTGTTCGAGGAGAGTGGCACGCTGCATCATCAGGCTTCGGAAGCATTGCGCCACCATCCGGATTTGGCAGAAAAACACAGGCCTTGAGAACCCCGTTACAATGCTGATTTACAGGGAGACCAATCGAATGGAGAGATGCGTATTCCATGCGACAAACACGCAAACTGCTTGAAGCTCGGAAAATGCTCAAAGCGCTTCCTTCCGGGGAGCGTGGACTGGTCAAATGGAATGCTTCTCATGAAGAGATGTACAGGCTGTTGGAACGGGCAGGGTACTGCTGGAATTCATCTGACCAGCATTGGCATAAAGGTGATACACGCGGCCGTGTGCGTGGGCAGTTCAGTGGTTCTATTTTTGAAGATGGTGATGGCATCCCGACAGGCGTTTTCAAAGTACGCCTCATGGCGAACGGCAATGAGATTATGGCGATCTGTGCGGTTGTCAGCCGCGCACTGGTCAATGCCGGAATATCCGTTCTTGAAGTTTCTGACAAAAGCTATCCCAATCGACGCGGG
The DNA here is from genome assembly GCA_964432445.1 of uncultured Anaerolineaceae bacterium. Lineage (GTDB taxonomy): Bacteria > Chloroflexota > Anaerolineae > Aggregatilineales > UBA2796 > JBBRMW01. The sequence continues at coordinate 128 of CAYSOC010000270.1, read as the reverse complement.
CCGGGAATGCGCGTGTATCTGACTTGCAAACGAAAAGAGAAATGATGATTCCGCAATTTTTTCTGAGCTATACTGTCCTGTAGTATGAGATAGGCTCCGGAAGGATTGTAGACATCGACCTCAGTGAC
>CAYSOC010000269.1:0-4433 GCA_964432445.1 uncultured Anaerolineaceae bacterium | reverse complement strand
GGTTTTCATGCTTATTCTGCCACACTTTTCCCCACCTCATGCGCAAAGTCTAGCTAAGAAATTGTCTGAAAAGGATTGATCCCTATCCCTGCCCTATCCCTGCTTACAGGGATAGGGAGCCGGAACACACGAAACTGGAAGTCCCTCCCCGCAGGCGAGGAGGGATTTAGGGTGGGGTTTATCGGGCTTCTCAGACAGTCTCTAAGGGTAAAATTTGGCCTTGGCGGGACTCGAACCCACGACACGCAGTTTAGGAAACTGCTGTTCTATCCTCTGAACTACAAGGCCAATTTTTGACGGATCACCGATATTATATCATTATATCAAAACTGATCAATTCTAGGAGTGAGTAAAGTCAACGGACATAGCATCGGTGTCTGTTGTTCTCAACCGCGCCGGAACGCTTCCGGTGACGCTCCCGTTTCACGGCGAAAAATACGGCTGAAATAGCTGCTATCGGAGAAACCAACAGTCAGTGCAATTTCGGTGATAGGTTGCTCAGTTTCCTTGAGCAATTGCCTGGCCTGGTTGATCCGATAGCGATTGAGGTAGGCAATAGGAGTCATGCCTAGTTCCTGACGGAAACAGTGGGTTAGATAGTCTTCGACCAGACCAACGTATTGCGCAATGTCATGGCGTGAAACCGTCTCCGTATAATGCTGGTGCAGATAGGCCATCGCCTGCCGTACCAACCGTTGTGTTTCACTATTCAACTTACGCTTCCGTTCAAGCGCTGCGCTGATATGAACCATCGTTTCATCGACTGTGAACACACCCTTGCTTAAAACAGTGGAAACACCGCGATTCAGACGCGCCATATCCTCTTCGGTGAGAGTGCGTCCTGTCAGGATAATCACAGGAACATCACGTGTATGTTCGTGTTCGCGCATCGTTTCGAGGACGCCAAAGCCATCCATTTCGGGCATCATGAGATCGAGCAAAACCAGATCAATCACGCCTTGATTCAGAATGGTTAATGCCTCGCGTCCGTTACGCGCTTTTAGAATCCGGTTTGATGAAGATTGCGCTTGCACAATCCGAACGTGCATTTCCAGTGTGTTTGGATCATCATCAACGACAAGGAAGGTTCGCCCTGGTTGTGTTTCGACAGGGGTAGGCAAAACGCGCTCCAATGCCCTTTTTAGCTCGGTGAAACGGATCGGTTTTGTAAGATAATCCAATTCCAGCATCGAGCCGTTATCCTGCGTTGACGCATAGAACAGCAACGGAATTCCCTGCATCATCGGATTGCCAACGGTAGTTTGCAACGCACTCCAGACTTGTTCCGGTGGAGCATTAACATCCAGCACAACTGCATCCGGGGGGTTTTCCATGAAAATAGATTGCCAGCCTGATTGATCGTCCATCAACGTGACCTGCACCTCAAACCCACGCTGAACCAGATAATCATGCAACCGTTGACTGGCTTCCGCTGGAGAGGTCAACAATAGTACGTTTTGCTGTGTTGTGGGAGATTCACGTGATGCTTGCAGATGTGCATCGGGGGGGTGTACCAGTGGCAAGGTAAAAAAGAAAGTCGAGCCTTCGCCTTCTTTCCCGCTGGAATGAACGTTTATCGTCCCACTGTGCATCTCTATCAGGCGCTTGCAGATTGCCAGCCCTAGTCCCAATCCACCAAACCCACGCGAAACTGTCCGATCCGATTGCCGGAATTCGTCAAAAACAAGTTGTTGTTCTTCCGGCGAAATGCCAAGTCCAGTATCCGACACCGTGACATTGACTTTACCATCATGAGCCGCAATATGTAGCCGGATACTTCCCTTTGTTGTGAACTTGACCGCGTTACTAATCAGGTTGAGCGCAACTTGTCGCAACCGAACTTTGTCACCCCAAACCCATAGACTGGAATCCGGCAGATCGTTTTGCCATTCCAGACCCTTTTCGGTTGCCAGTTGCCGTCCGGTTTCTGCCACCAGACGAAGGGCTTGCCCCAGATCAATATATTCGTTATTCAGGCGTAACTGGCGTGCGTCGCTGCTGGCAAGGTCGAGAACATCCCCAATCAAGCCGCCGAGGTGCTGCGCCTGGGAATGGATGCGCTCTATATCCTTACGGGAGGTATCCGGGATATGATCTTTTTCTTGCAAGAGGATTCCACTCAAACCGACAATCAGGTTCAGAGGCGTTCGTAGTTCATGGCTCACCGTAGACAGGAATCGGCTTTTCAGCAGATTCGCTTCTTCAGCCAGTCGTCGGCCTTCGATTGCTTCCCGGTAGAGATGCGCACGATGAAGCGCACCCGCCAGTTGTTGTACCACATCGCCATAAACATCGAGGTGTTCGGTATCAAAAGCAACAAAGCCTTTCTGCCCGTTTTGTTGTACGAGTGGCAATACAACGAGATGAAACGGCTCTTGCAGAAAATCGGGTGGCGGGAACTCCTGTGTGCGAAAACGTACTGGTTCGCGCTCTGGCTGGGTCGCATCCCGCAACGTACTCCATTCGGGGTCATCTTCAAATAACCCGATCACCGCCGTTTTGATCTTCATTTCGGCCAGATGTTTCGCCAATATTGCAAAAATTTGAGGTTCATCCAGCGCCAGCAGTAAATCGGCAGTGAGCAGCCCCAGCCGACTTGAAATCCAGCGCTGATCAACCACATATTGCCGATGCTGGCGCTGCATATAGCTGCTAATGACCAGCCGTGCCTGTCGCAGCATCTCATCCGTAAACGGCGTGCCTGTCGCCTCGCTGGATAAAACCGAAATAGCTTCCTGCCAGATATGTACATCGTCACCAACCGTGACAGTGCGTTTGAGAATATTTTCGAGGACATCCTGAAATGTTCCCTCGTCCTGTCGATCAAGGCTTGCTCCAAAGGCACTAACCAGTTGTTGCGATAGTTTTATGGATTCTTCATCTGCCAGACTTTGCGCCTGATTGATAACAACCAGGGAAATCGCTTCTGCAACCGACGGCAAACCGCGTTTGGGTTGTTTTATTTCTCCGTTGATAATCGTTTCACCGTGATGACCACACCCGCACGATTCACGACGTACCAGCGTCGTATCAATCCGCACGATGTAATCCAGCTTATGTTTGCCCCGGATGTGTTCGTGCATCAGTTCGACGGCGTGATAGCCCATGTTAAACAACGGAATGCGAACAGTTGTCAATGAGGGTTGCTGGACTGCCCCTTCAAGCCGATCATCAAAGCCAATCACAGCTACATCTTCTGGAATCTGCAAGCCAGCCGCTTTCAACGCATCCATTGCCCCGATTGCCGATTCATCGTTGCTGGCAAGAATGGCCGTAAAGGAGGCTCCTGATTCCAGAAGATATTGCGCGGCAACGTAGCCGCCTTCGTAAACATGCTTGCCATAAACGACCAAATCAGGATCGGTATCCAGACCATAGGAGACGAGCGCGGCACGATACGCGCTCAATCGATCTCCCGAATCGCCATCCAAATCCTCTGGACTGCCCGCCAGAAACGCAATCCGGCGATGCCCATGATTAATCAAATGGCGCATCGCTTCGAGCGTGCCTTCGGTGTTGTTGGCGCGAATGGTTGAGCCATGTCCACCAGCCCCGACATACAAAACAGGATAGCCGGAAATGATCAGCTTCTGGATGTATTCGTTGCGGCGTGCCGAATGCAACGGATTGATAACAATCAACCCGTCACTGTTTTCGGCATCAATAGGTACAAAATCGTCTTCCGGGGAGAATTTGGGCCATGCCGGACGGGGTGGATCGGCGGGGATGGTGGTTAACTGCATCCCACAACCGATCATGACACTACAGCCAATGTCCTTTGCCGCTCGGCTGATGCCGCGAAAAATCGGTGCAAGATAGCTCAAGGTTGTAGCCGAACGGTAGAATTGCCAACCGGCGAGAACACCTATCACTGGCTCTCTGTGCCGGGTTTGACCTGTCATTGTTTAATGCGCTCCACCGTTCTATTATGTCCACCAAATAATGTCAATCCAGTGTACCATATCCCGATGGGATATCTGGATTAGGCAGCAGCGTTTGTGGTTAGAACAATTCCGTTTTGTGCAGGATCATTAATGCGAAAACCGTTGTTGATTGGCTGGACAGCAATTCCTGCCTTCTCGACATCTGCAATCAGTTGATTCAAAACGGTATCATCTGGCAGCACAATGGTGTAATAGCGTAGCCCGGTAGCGTCTGGTGGCGGGGGTGGTGCGCCAACCCCTTGCCAGATATTTGTCCCGATATGATGATGGTAACCGCCAGCCGCAAAGAAGATCGCGGTATCCATAATGAATGGCGTTTCCATGCCCAGCGTTTCCCGATAAAATTTATCGGTGGCGGGTAGTTCGGCAACGTGCAAATGCACATGCCCGACTTTCGTATCCAAATTCAACCCTTCCCATGCAGGCGGGTTTGGCTCCAGGACGCTAAACACCTCGCGCGGATAGAGACGACGATTACGCGACATCATC
>CAYSOC010000268.1:0-4436 GCA_964432445.1 uncultured Anaerolineaceae bacterium | reverse complement strand
GTCCGGCGCTAAGTTCGATCACTGCGGCGCGATATGCAGCAAGATCATCAAATGGCAGGGTGACATAAATGGTCACCTCTCCCGCAAACTCTTCACTATCGATCACGCCATGATTCGCGGCTGTGAGTAATTTGATGCGCTCGTATAATGGATAGGGGAAAGTCAATCCTACCTGTTTGAGCATAATCTTTGGGCGTATTCGTAAGGCTGCGAGTGCTTCGCGTGCGGCATCTCCAAACGCGCGCACCAATCCGCCCGTTCCCAGCTTGATGCCGCCAAAATATCGGGTCACAGTGATGACCACATCACCGAGGTCTGCCCCTCTGATCACCGCAAGGACGGGCGGGCCACCCGTTCCTGTCGGTTCACCCCCATCGCTCATACCATCAATGATACTTGCACCATAACCCACCTTGAACGCATAAATATAGGAACTGGCATCGGGAAACTCAACACGAGTCGCCTGAATAAATTCGCGTGCCTGTTCCACCGTTTCTGCAAAGCCAATTGTTGCAATGAAACGTGATTTGCTGACTTCAGTTTCGATGCGGGCTGTTTCAGCAGGGATTGGATAGTGCGTATTCATAAAAATTTCTGATCATAATAGATGTTGATAATTTTGCCGCACACATATGGAACTTTCCAATGTGTTTGTTCGTCCTGAATATCGGGCATGTGAAGGAGTGAAAAATGTTACGTCGGTTTGTGATGATAGTATTTTTGCTTGCTGTATCGTTAGGTATCCCTGTAAGCGTCTCGGCGTGCGGTGGATTTTTCTGCCGAAACGTGCCAATCAGCCAGACCGCCGAACGAATCATCTTCGCCGTAGATACCAAAGCGCGCACCATCACCAGCGTGATTGGGATCAATTACACAGGCGAGGCTGCTGAGTTTAGCTGGATTGTTCCCGTTCCCGGTGTCCCGGAACTCGATGTAGCCGAAACGAAATCGCTGGATCGGCTGGCAGATGCCACCAATCTCACATTTAACACTCCGCCAAATCCTTGTGCCAGAACAAGACCTGCCAGCGGTAGCAGCAATGGTGCAGTTCCGCCGGGAGCCGGAGACGATACATCCTTCCTGAAAACAGGGGTGGTCGGCCCGTTTGACTACGCGATCATTCGTAATGAAAAGACCGATTCGATGATCGCCTGGTTGCGCGAGAACAAATATCAAATCACAACGGCGATGGAGCCGCTGGTCGATCAGTACGTCAAAGAGGGTCAATATTTCCTCGCCATGAAGCTGCAACGCGGCAAGGAAGTCACCGAGATTAAGCCTATTGTGATGAAATACGCGGGCGTTGATCCGGCTATCCCGATTCGATTGACTGCTGTTGCGGCAATGCCGAACCTGCAATTGATTGTGTGGATACTTGGCAGTACCCAATATGTCCCACAAAACTACGCCCACCCGGAAATTGATTTCAGCCGGATGCGCGTCGGGTTTGTGCAGGTGCAGGAAAGCGGTTCGGGCTATGTTTCGCTGCAAACCTATCAGGATGAACGCCGCTTTGCACAGGAAAAATATCAGGGCAAAGCCTTCGTGACGGAATATGCTCAACCCCTCCGCGTCCTGATGAACGATGTACGGCTCACTGAAAAAGACGTGCTTGATCCGCTTATCAGCAAACTATTCAGCCAATATTCCTATGTGACGCGGTTGCGCGGGCAGATGAACCCCAACCAAATGACGCTCGATCCCATCTTCACCGCCGACCCGAACGCTAAAGATTTCACCAATGTCATCGATCTCGCCAAATATGTAGAGCCAGCGACGTTCTGGCGCTGTAGCTAGACCAGCAGGAGTGTAAACTAATGACCTCTCGTCGCCTGTTCAGTATCGTAATGATCGCTCTGATGTTGGGTATCTTGCCCGGAGTGCCATTCAGTGTTTCGGCGTGCGGTGGCTTTTTTGTCGCAACATACCCATTAGCCAGACTGCCGAACGTATCATCTTCGCCGTAGACACCAAAGCACGCACCGTGACCAGCGTGGTTGGGATTAATTACACGGGCGACGCAGCGGAATTTAGCTGGGTTGTTCCCGTTCCCAACGTACCAGAACTGGATGTCGCCGAGACAAAATCACTGGATCGGCTTGCCGATGTGACCAACGTCTCGTTTAATGTTCCTCCCAATCCCTGTCCGGTTTTGCAGATGGCGAGTGCAACGCAGGTGGCTTTTGCCCCAACCTCACTTGCTACCGCTACGCCTTTTCTAAAAACAGGCACTGTTGGGCCGTTCGACTATGCGATCATCCGCAACGAACAAACGGACGCGATGATCGCCTGGCTACGTGAGAATAAGTATCAGATCACGCCGGAAATGGAGCCACTGGTCAGCCAGTATGTCAAGGAAGGGCAATACTTCCTCGCCATGAAATTGCAGCGCGGCAAGGAAGTCACAGAGATCAAACCCATTGTGATGAAATATACAGGCGTTGATCCGGCTATCCCTATCCGCCTCACTGCCGTTGCTGCCGTGCCAAACCTGCAACTGCTGGTCTGGATACTCGGCAGTACGCAGTACGTCCCACAGAATTACGCGCACGCCGAGATTGATTATAGTCGAATGCGTTCCGGGTTTGTGCAGGTGCAGGAAAGCAGTTCGCGCTATCTCACCCTGCAAACCTACCAGAATGAACGTGGGTTTATTCAGGATAAATATCAGGGCAAGGCGTTTATCACTGAATATGCTCAACCAATGCACACCTTGTTGGCAGATGTGCGTATGAACCAACAAGAGGCGCTCGATCCTGTCATTGCCAAACTGATTGGGCAATACTCCTACATCACACGATTGCGCGGACAGATGAACCCCAATCAGATGACGCTCGATCCCATTTTTACCGCTGATGCCAATGCCAAAGATGTCACCAATGTGATTGACCTTGCCAAATATATACAGCCAGAGGTTTTCTGGCGTTGTGGCTAGTGAGGAGGCTGGATTCATGATTTCCCGTCGAATAGTCAGTGTCGTATTGATCGCTTTGGTGCTTGGTGTCTCGCTAGGCATTCCGATAAGTGCTTCGGCGTGCGGTGGCTTTTTCTGCCGCAACACGCCAATCAGCCAAACCGCCGAACGCATTATCTTCGCTGTCGACACAAAAGCCCGCATTGTAACCAGCGTAGTTGGCATCAACTATACAGGCGAGGCCGCAGAGTTTAGCTGGGTCGTCCCTGTTCCCGATGTACCGGAACTGGATGTAGCCGAGACGAAATCGCTGGATCATATTGCTGATGCGACGAATCTGGTATTCAATCCACCGCAGAATCCATGTCAAGTGGTATTTTCTTCCGCTAATACGGCTGGTGGCGGTGGCTCGGTTGTACCTGTGCCGCAGGAAGCACCCTTTCTGAAAACAGGCGTGGTCGGGCCGTTCGATTATGCGATCATCCGCAATGAGAAAACTGATTCAATGATCGCATGGTTACGCGAGAATAAGTATCAGATTACGCCGGAAATGGAGCCGCTTGTCAGTCAATATGTCAAGGAAGGGCAATATTTCCTCGCCATGAAGCTGCAACGCGGCAAGGAAGTCACCGAGATTAAGCCTGTTGTGATGACCTATTCTGGCGTTGATCCGGCTATTCCGATCCGTCTGACGGCTGTCGCTGCCGTGCCGAATCTGCAACTGATCGTGTGGGTGTTGGGCAGCGTACAGTATGTTCCGCAAAACTATGCCCATCCTGAGATTGATTACAGCCGGATGCGTGCTGGATTTATGCAAGTGCAGGAAAGCGGCTCAAGCTATGTTTCATTACAAACCTATCAGGATGAGCGCCGCTTCGTCCAGGAAAAGTATCAGGGCAAGGCATTCGTCACCGAGTACGCGCAACCGATGCGTAACCTGCTGGCAGATGTGCGCGTAAATCAGAAAGACGCGCTCGATCCGCTCATTGCAAAGTTGTTCAGTCAATATTCCTATGTGACGCGGCTGCGCGGGCAAATGAACCCAAATCAGATGACACTCGATCCGATTTTCACGGCTGACACCAATGCGAAGGATGTTTCCAACGTCATTGATCTCGCCAAATATGTGAAGCCGGAAACCTTTTGGCGCTGTAGCTAATTCAGATTCTTCAGGAAGGCCGTCACCGCCTCGGCGACGGCCTCATTCCCGCGACCATTCAAGTGCATATCACGCGCAAAATACCCCTGTATCCCCTTGTCGGCCTGCGCCCGTAGCGCGTCGTATAAATCCAGACAGGAGATGGATTGCTCTTTGCAAAAGGCAAGCATTCGGCGGCGTGGTTCGGAAATCTGATCGATAATGGATTGCTCCATTTTTGCCGCAGTGTTAGCGCTGAAAATTTCTTCTTTGGTTGGGATCAGAATCATGACGAATTTACCGCCATAGCCTTCAACCTGCTTTTTCGTTTCCAGGATCGCGGCATGGCTGAGACGTTCGCCCTCCTGATTGCGCGGATTTTTC
>CAYSOC010000267.1:0-4439 GCA_964432445.1 uncultured Anaerolineaceae bacterium | reverse complement strand
GGTCACCACCGGACGGCGAGATTTCGGTCCACACAACAGTCTCTACACGGTACTGACAGCGGAACGCCAAAATGCAGTCCAGACGATGCTCGACTGTATCGTCCCAAGTACCTGGGATGAGGATTTGCACGTTCTGCCCGCCTCACCCATGCTCGAAGGAGCCGAACGCGAACTGATCAGTGCCGCAGGCGCACCTTATCGCATTTCCGATCCACTCTCCAAAATTCTGAACACCTACGCAGCCGTAGTCATCGATACGCGGCCCTCATTCTCGCTGCTCACCGAGATGGCGCTGATTGCCTCGACGGATGCACTCATTCCGGTTGAACCACGCTATCTGGAAACGGTCGGGCTGCTCTCTGTAATCAACAAGATCAACGAAATTCGCGAAGGCTGGCGCATTCCAAATTTGTCATTGAGTGGCATCCTAATCACGAAAATGGATCAGCGCGTGAAAGGGCATCAACAGCTAGTTGAGGATTTGAAAGCCCATCCGGCGCTGGGTAAGCTGATTTGTGGGGTAATTCCGGCCAACGAAGCTGTTTCCTACGCACACCATAATCATGAGAGCGTCTTCACCTATGATCCCAAGGCATCCGCCAGCAGAGCTTACGCGGAGTTGGTGGTCGCTCTCGTTCGCCGTATGGCACAGTCATGAGGTGGAGCGATGCCTAAACCAAACACCCAACGCGCCAGTGATCTCCTCGCTTCCGTAACCGCCGATATGGTTTCCGCTGGAGCCGTATTCCAACAGGCCGAGGCGGGACTCCGCGTCGAGAAGCTGATCCTCGAAATCGTGCGCCCGCATCCAGTGCAACCACGCCGCGTGTTGCCGGAACCAATCCATCAGGCATTTCATCAGGAACGCTTGACACCTACACAGGCGCTTCGGGAACTAATCCAGATCGTCCAGGTTGCAGCACGGCAACGGTCACGCCCGTTTGCTAATGTCTTGGAATTGTTGACCGATTCCGAAAACGAAGAGACCGACAAGCCAGTCGAACTGTCCCCCGAAGAAACGTTGCTGCGCGATCTGGTCAATCTCGCGGTGACCATCCGCGACGATGGACAGGTCAATCCGCTCACGGTGGTCGATGTTTCCGAAGGCGTGAGTCGTCTGTACCGCATCGAGACGGGAGAGCGGCGCTACTGGGCAACGTGGTTACTGCGCGATTTCATTCAAAACTCAGGCAGTGACGGCACCATCCCGGCGATCATTGTCCCTTCAAAAACTGCCTCCGTGTTTCGCCAAGCCAAGGAAAATACCTCGCGTTCCGGTTTAACCGCGATTGCGATGGCAAGGCAGGCGGCTCTCCTATTGCTTTCAGTTCACGGTTTAGAAATCCCTAACTACCCCGTCAATAACGACTTCTATCGCCAGGCACTGGATTTGGATCTTCACAGCAAGCAGCAGTTTACCGAGGCAGTCATGAGTGCGATGGGTGGTATCGGCAAGATGCGCTTTAGCCAGATCAAAAACCTGTTAAGGCTGTCGGATGAGGCGCTAGAAGTCGCGGATAGGCATGGTTTAGAGGAAGGACTTCTCCGCTATGTGCTTCTATTACCCGTTGAAGCCCATGCTGAGATGGTGCAGCAGATTGTTCAACTTAAACTCACTGGTAGGCAAGTCAGAGAAATTTGTGAGCAGTGCGATCCAGTTGAGGAAGACGAGAACACGGCTAAACCCTCTCCTTACGCGCTCAAGCTGATCAAGTTGATGCGAAATGTGGAGCGGGAAACACCACAGACCTTTGTGCAAAACCTACTTCGAGAGGAGCGAAACCCACATTTTGCCAAGGCACATTTGCAAAACATGCTGGCCTTTTTGACCGAGGCCCAAAACATTATTGATCAGGGTTAGAAGGTAAACACGTGTTTACCTTCTCCAAAATACTGACGATGATAAGCGCACGGGGACCACCAGACAAGAAAAAGCCCACCAATTTCTAGCGCGAGGTGGGCGGAAAGCTGATATACGTTTTGCGTGGTAGCAAACAGTATATCACGCTCCCTGTCTCCTCGCAACAACTTGCCAGAACCTTGTTGAGAACCAACTTTGCTCGACTGAACTTTGTGTTGCCCGGAGACGGAAAAATGACCAGTCCTACTTTGAGTATGCCTCAATCCCAGAAACTATCGCGTGCCGACGTGGCTGCGTTGATTCGTAAAACGATGTCTCTTCTCGCCAAGTCCGGCGACACCTATGAATTGCGTATTCCAAATATTCAAGGGAAGCGGACGGATAGCGGCTATTTCAACGATTTCGACAAACTTGCCCAATGTGCGGCGGCGTATGACGGTAAGGCGGAAGGCATCTACATCACCGTCAATCCGGTCCAGTCGGCATTGCTGGCGCGGAGCCACAACCGCGTCAAGGAATACGCCAAACAGACTACCGCTGATAAAGATGTAGCGCGACGTCGCTGGATCTTTGCCGATTTCGATCCGGTCCGTCCGGCAGGAATTTCTGCTACCGACGAAGAAAAAGACAAGGCACTCCAAAAGGCGCAGTTGTGCCGGGAGCGACTAGCGCAACGGAATATCCCCTCGCTACTCGATGACTCAGGGAATGGCGCGCATATCCTCATTCCAGTGGGTTGGCCGAACACTGACGAGAGTACCGTCCTCATCAAGAATTTCTTGTTACTGCTCGATCACAAATTCAGTGATGACGAGGTGAAAGTCGATACGGGGATGGTCGGTGCGGCGCACCTCATCAAGCTGTACGGTACGCTGGCGTGCAAAGGGGACTCAATCCCAGAACGTCCGCATCGTCGTTCCGAAATCCTTGACCTTCCAGAGACGCTTGCGCCAGTACCGATGGAAGCGATTCAGAGCCTTATTGATGCCTATCCCCTACCAACTGTGACGACTGCCAGTACGAAAACGACTACCTCCACCACTGATGTTCGTGTATCCCAGGCGAACCGCGCTGATATGGATGCCATCCGAGAGCGGTTTGATCTGGTGGCTTATGCCGAGCGTCTGCTCGGCGTACAAGCGATCCAGCAGGGCCATGAACATAGGCTTCCCGGTAATGGCGGTTTTCTCGTGAACCCGACCAAAGGCACCTGGTATCACCACAGCGGTCACGCTGGCGGGGATCTGTTTGACCTCGTAGGACATGGGATGTTCAGCACAGGCTGGAACCGACGCGATGCTGAGATGTTCAAGCAGGCGGTGGAGGAGGCGGCTCTGTTTGCCGGAGTGACGCTCACGGTTCCGGTGCGTACCCGAACCCCGGCTGCCGAAGCGCCTAGTAACGGGGAGCTGGATATCCGGCCTGCGACCCCGCCTTCCTCGACGGTCACTTCACGCGTGAAGAAAGTGGCGGCTGACCTGCTCATGCACATCGACGATCTGGACAGCCTGCCGCCGATCCGCTGGCTCATCAAGGATTATCTACCGGAAGACAGTCTGGTTGAAGTTTATGGCGCACCGAGCGCGGGCAAGACCCAGATTGTGTTCGATATGTCCCAAACGCTCGCTGCATCGGGCAAGACGGTCATCTATGTCATCGCTGAAGGACTCCGGGGCTATCGCAGCCGCAAGAAAGCCTGGCAACAATTCCGCAAGCAGGCAGGCGGCAATCTCTTCATCTGGCGCGAACCGGTGCAGCTCTTTGAGGCACAGGCAGTACAGCAGTTCATTGATGCCATCAAGCCCAAACAGCCCGTGCTGGTCGTGTTCGACACCCTCTCACGGTGCAGTCTCGGTGCGGATGAGAACAACCAAAAGGATATGGGGTTCATCCTCGAATCGCTCGACTATGTGCGGCGGGAGACAGGCGCAACCGTGCTGGCGGTACACCACACCAATGCCGCTGGGGGACGCGAACGGGGTTCAACGGTGATACGTGGCGGGATGGATGTGATGTTGGAAGTCTCGAAGGAAGACGACCTGATTGCCCTTGCTTGTGCGAAAGTCAAGGACTCTGGAGAGTTCGAGACGACCTTTTTCAAGCCTGTTCTAGTTGATATTGGGGAAGAGTCACCTGTGCCGGTACTCGTTCCCGCTGAGAAGCGCATCCAGACTCAAGCTGATAAGTTGTCTACCCTCCAGCTGGACATCCTGCGTGCCATCGGGATGGAGATGTTTGCCAAGTCCGGCATCAAGTCCAGCCAGTTGGACGAGATTCTCCCACCCGGCACCAAGCGTGCCAGCAAGTATTACAGTCTCAACAACCTGATTAGACTTGGGTACGTCGAGCCGCACGAAAAAGGTGATCCTTACCAGATCACGGAAGCGGGACGTCTCAAGTTGTCTAATGCCGAATCCGCCGCTGTAAGCGTCAAGTCTAACCTGTCTAATCCAAGTCTAAACCCGTTCATTTGGACATTGCCCGACTCATGTCCAATGTCCAGTCCAATTCCACACACCTATGTGTCGTGCCTGATGACATTAACCACGCTTCGTGCGCGGACATCGTCCACAGACGC
>CAYSOC010000266.1:0-4500 GCA_964432445.1 uncultured Anaerolineaceae bacterium | reverse complement strand
TATTGATTCGCTATCCGATCTAATTGAAACGTGGCTGGATCACTGGCTGGTTAACGCAGGGTTGAAAGACCTCGTAGATGAAACCATGCCAGACGAATTAAAAGCACTCCGGGCGGCGCTGGCAACACCGGAAACGCAGTGGAAAACAAATATCACGCTCGCTGAGTTGATCGCTGATCTGGATCAATATGATGCGCTCGGCTATAACGTGATCCCGGCAGCGGTTATGGCGCTCCTGCATGGGCAAACGATGACGCTGGTGCATACGGATGGCACGCCCATAGAAATTATGTGGCGCAAGGCACACGACGGCGGCGCGAAGGGATTGCATCTGGTCAGCCAGCCATTTCATCCGCGCTATCTCAAGAAGAAATATGACAAGGAAAGCAAGAGCATGACAGAAACCGCCGAAGACGGCTATTTTGTCTATCGGCTGGATGTGCGGCTGGAAACGCAGGTTGGGCGCGTGGAGCAAGGCAAACTCAACCCCTGGCTGTTCATCAAGGTCGGGATGCGCCGCTATGCTCACGAGCCCTTCAAGGGCGATACACAGTGTCGCCAGCTTTCCGTGTTGATGGGTTTCAATCGCGGCAAGAAATTACCCGGCAGTCGGGATAAATTCGTGGGCTATCCCTATGACACGACGCTGATTTCGCTCCCGGTGGATGTCCGCCCCACGCCGAGGGTATGGGCGAACAATCTGGCGCGGCTGCTCTCCGACTATGGCCTGACGATTCTCGATAACGCCGAACATATCCTGCGCGCCCCTGCGAAATATGGCAATCTGGATCACAAAGCTGATTTTGAAGGCAACGAATATTATGTGATCCATGCGGAGGGGCGGAAGTATTCCGATCCTGAAGATGAAGCCGCCCGTTACGGGCATGGACATCACGTAAAAATTGGCCTCAGCCTGAAGGAACGTACCGAAGTTGTGCAGCGTGTCCTGGAACTCCTGCCCGATATACTGATTCCTGATGTGCCGTTCGAATCGGACATCAAAGAACCGCAGGGTGCGCATACGCCGCTTGCCTTGCGTGATTTTGACACCTTCGACATCAAGCCACCTGATACGGCTGAGGAGCGGCAGCAGAAAGTCGAAACTACTGTCGAGGCTATCCAGCACGCGCTACTGTTTTCCGGCAAAGACGGGCTGGATGTGGCGCTGCTGTGCGTCGATAGCAACTTCATGGCGGCAGTCATGGCGAAACTCCGCGCGCTATTCCCGGATTGTGAATCCGGCGCACATCCATTCCTGCGGCTGCACCCGGTGACGCTTGCGCCGCGCTTGCAGAAGCCACTCGATCCGGGCGAATTGAATCCGAATGATCACTTCAATGCGAAGCGCGCCAGAGATTTTTACGAAAAGTGGAACGCACAGATGCAGCAATCACGCACGGCGAAAGTCCAGGAATGGGCCGCCGCGCTAGCGAAGATCAAATGGCGTCCCGATGCTCACCGCGCCGCACTGATCGAATCGTTCTATAAAGACGAAAACTTCAAGGCTATTCACGAGTCGCAGGAGATCAAAGGCACAATCCGTGAAGCGTGCAGCCGCGCCGGGATTGCCAGCCAGTTTATCGGGCATTTCGATGTGAAGGCGGGCGAGAAACTCAACGACGCCAAAAACGGTCATCTGGAGACGGCGCTGCTCGATCTGCTGCTGCGGAATACTGCCACGATGTATGGTCTGCCCTCCGATCTCTATATTCGTGCGGCAGGCATTGCGCCGGAAAACGGCAATATTGACGTGATCGCCTTCTGGCATGTGCAGACGCATACCGACTTGCGCGCCGATGGCGTCCTGCTCACGACGGTGGTTGCGGTACGACTGCGCGGGAATGGCTGCACGGAAGTCCTTTTTCCCGGACTGGACGAATGGATACCCTATACACAGGCCAGCGCTCGTCTCGGCCTACTGTTTGCCGATTTGCGTTCCCGGACGCGCAACCGCAAGGATAAGAACAATCCGCTCAATTTGAAGAACAGCGAGGCGATGGCGTTTGTCCGCGACGTGCTGCAAGATCACCTGACCGCGCCGACGATTGCAGTGATCCCAGCAGATTGGTGGCGCTATTCACGCAACAACGATTTCGATACCGCGCGCTGGCCTCAGTTGGGCAACAAGCGGTTGTTCAACGCCCGCGACGTATTGGACTTCTCGCACTTGCCCGGTGGGGAGAAATATACCCGCGATGACGCCCGTTTCCAGAATCTGTTGGCGGTGATCCGTCTACGTAAAGATTTGGAAACACCACAGTACACGGTTGGAACGCTCACTTGGAACGCAGCGGATCAAAAAGACGACGTTCCGCATTTGTCTGGTTACGTTGATTGCACTGTGACCGATCCACTGCACTATTTTTCCATCGCGGGCAAGTCCGGCTTGCAACGCGACCAGTGGACGCCGAAATATCGGGACGGCTACAAGACAGAAATCGAAGAAGATTATGCCTACAAGCACGCACAGTTGATCGAGTTGCTGCCGTTCTTCGTCCGTGATGATTTCCGTAGTGAGGAAGGCCATAAACTGCTATGCCGCTGTGTACATTTTCTGCGCGTATCGCCTGCGTTCAGCAAGGGGAATATCCTGCTGCCCTATCCGATGCACTTGGCAAAAGCACTGCTGGACGATTTGCTGTGCATCGTCGATGCGGGCGAGACCCGGCGCTAAAGCACCGGGCTATGATCAATAGCGAGGTTGTGGTAACACGAAGTTTGTTTGATCTATGATCAGTTTTGCATTGCAGTAGAAATAGATCAAGCGAGCGTTCAGTCTTTGCAGCCGAAACATTGATTATAGCCCGGCGGCTTCAGCACCGGGCGACCAGGTGATAAATTCGATTTAGAAAGGAAATTGAATGCTTAAACTTACGAATTTTGTCCAGATTGATACCGGGATACACGTCATCACGGCGTTCGCAATGGCAGGTTTTCCCAATGAGGTAAAACGGATGGAAGATGTACAACCAAAGCATCTGGACGCCATCGCAGATTATCTCGAACCGTTCTACTCCGACGGCGTAGGGCAGAGCCTCGCGGCGGGAATTGCGTTCACCAATTCCGGCTTTGCGCAGGCGTCGTGGAATGATGCGCGCTTCCGGCACAAACGGCGTGCTTACGCCAGTTTCGTCCTGCGCGGGCATCAGCACCGCGATCTTGAACCAATCCTGTCTGATCTCGACAAGGATGAATATCGGGATATGGTGCTGCGCGATAAACCCGGTGCGCCGCTGTGTGCCTTCACGGGGCAGCCCGCCTATCTGCGCATCAGCCGCGACATGCTCCCGATGTTGAATGGACGCGGCGTGATCAACTTCGGTGGTAACGGCCTCGCCGGGTTGCCCGTCAGTGACCTGGCGCTGCTGGCGATCCATGCGATGCCGCTGGGCTGCGTGATCAGTCAGGGGCGGTTGCTGGCTGTCGAAAGTGATGATCCCGATCTCGTCTTCGCATTCGTGCGGAATAATCTGGATAACAACCGACGGAATATCGCGGCGGCACAAAGCGCAGGCTGGAAGAAGCTACCCAATCAGTCCTATTTCAAGACGACACTGATCAAGGAACTGATCGAAGTCGCCAGCCTGCCGCGCGGTCTGGAACGCTATCAGCGCCGTTCGCCAAGCCTGACCGCCTATCACTTCTCCAACAGCGGCACTGACCCGAAGATCGATATTTATGCGCTGCCGTCGGCGGTAGTGGACTTTGTGATCACTGCCAGCCGGGGCATGTATCAGGACGCATGGCTGAAGATCACCGCGCGGGCGCAACAGGAAGACAAGCCGGAGAGCGAGGAAAGGAAAGATAGCGAACCCAAATTTACACAGCGCAATTATGTTTATGAAGACCTGTTCGGCCTGCCGGATAATGCACGCAGCTTTATACGCACCTATTTCATGCGGCAGCCAATGAGCCGGATCAAGAAGGACGTGCGCAGCGGTTACAACTTACAGCGCGACGCCGATTTGATTTCGTGGGAACTGACCGATCTATTTCTCAAAAGGATGATGAACGTGGAAAAATCGCGGGTGGATCATATTCGGACGCTTGGCGACAGGCTCGCCCGGCATATCAGTGAGCGCAGTGACAAGCGTCTGTTGAACGAACTCTATAACGCGCGGGACTATCGTGCCTTTCGTCTGGCGTTGCTGCGCGCCATCAAGAGCTATAGCGGAGATGCGCCGCTGGTGGAGTTCGACGGCTTTGTCAGCATCTTCGAGGAGGCCGAAGAATTTGCGCGGCTGGATTGGAATCTGGCGCGTGATCTGCTCCTGATCCGCATCTTCGAGCAGCTTTATCACGCCGGACAACTGGCACTGGCAGCCGCCATTACCGAACCCGAAAACCCGTCCCAGGAATCTGCATAACACAGGAGAATGATAGCAATGGCCTACCTTACCGCACTACTGCTGATCGATGTATCGGCTGGCGCACTGAATAACTCCGGCGAAGCAATCCCCAACGCGCGTACCCAAAACACGAGCAGCGTCAAGACGATTC
>CAYSOC010000265.1:0-4547 GCA_964432445.1 uncultured Anaerolineaceae bacterium | reverse complement strand
CTTCGAGGTCGCGCCGAATTGCACCGAAGAACAGCATCAGCATCGACCCGTAGGTCGGATTGATGTTATCCAGCAGGAATAGCAAGCCAAACAGGTGATTGGTGGTTGCGGTGATGCCTTCGACTACGCGCCCGAATACATCCTCTGTCTCGAAAATATTATTCGTTCCAGCGCGGATGGATGCGGCTTGTTCTGCCAATTCCCGATTTTCGCTGATGACATTGCGCAGGAGCAGGAATACAAGCGGCTCTTCGGCAACGGGCAGTTGTTTGAGCAACCACATTTCCCCCGTCTTGCTGATTGGATAGTTAACGACGCCAAAACATCCAAACGGCGCACCTGTGCGATTGGCAGGGCAACCCACGCAATGATGCACCAGCGGGTCAAGCTGTGCCGCCTCATCCAGCAGATTTTGTACGATGACGACCTGTACTTCCTCTTCGCCATCCGGTGTGCTGCGCGCCATCTCGAAGCCCATTTCCGAAGGCGGGCGCATATCGCCATTATCCCGATATAGCTGGATCACGCGGGTAGCTCGTTCGCGTGCCTTGAGCCGCGCCAGAATACCCATTGTGGCTATCTGGCGTTTCGGTTCACAGGCGTAGTCAATGACGTAATCGATCCCCAAGTGTCAGCCCTTTAGAAAATTCAGAATATAGCTATTGACTGTTTCCGGTGCTTCCTGCTGTACCCAGTGCGACACGCCCGGCACATAATGCGTCTCCAGTTGATCCACATATTCAGCCGTCCATTCCGCTGTTTGTTTGGTCAGATAGGCATCATCCTCACCCCAGACGAGCATGGACGGAACGTGGATACGCAAATCGGTACGCGCGATCCGCCCCATGTTGCGATATAGCGCACGATACCAGTTGATGCCGCCGCCTATCGCGCCGGGTTGACTCCACGCCTCAACGAAATAGCGGATTTCCTCTGGCGTCACCTTTCCTTTGGTTTCCCGCTGAAGTTGTTCTGCAAGTGACTTGAAATTGTTCTGTGCCAGCAACCGCTCCGGGATTTCGGGAAGTTGGAAAAAGGTCATATACCAGCTTTTCAGGATTTGTGGCAGATAGACCTGTCGCAACGATTTGGACATGGTTGACGGGTGGGGGACATTGCAAACAATGAGTTTTTCCAGCAGATTCGGGAAGCGTCCGCCGAATGTCCATGTCACCACGCCGCCCCAGTCGTGTCCGATCACAGCATAGGCTTTTTCATAGCCCAGTTTTTCGATCAACGCCGCAATATCATCGGTCAACTGGAATACGTCATAGGAGCCGTGCTTATCGGTCAGATTGTAACCGCGTTGATCTGGCGCGACGACACGATAACCCGCTGCTGCCAGCGCCTTGATCTGATAACGCCAGCTATACCAGAACTCCGGGAAGCCGTGCAGGAGCAGGACAAGCGGCGCACCCTCCGGCCCTTCGACGGCCATGTGCATCCGTAAACCACTGACCAGCAGATATTGTGTCTTGAAATCTGACGGACGGAGAATCTCGCTCAAGGGGCATTCCTTTTGGGCAATTTGTAAAACTATGCCGAATTATAGCGATTGAAACGCGCAAATGTCGATTGCAGAGATTATAATCTCGTGCTTTGCGATTCTGGAAAGTTCACCTGATGACCCTGTTGGAAACCTTGCGTGAGTGGCAAAATTTTTACTTCATGATCGGCGGAGCGTCGGCGGGATTGATCGGATTGATGTTCGTCGCCATTTCGATGGGCGCGCGTCTTGTCACTCCTGATATGGCGGAGAATGTGCGGATTTTTGTGAACCCGACGCTGTTCCATTTTGTCACCGTCCTCGTCACAGCCTGCGTGATGCTTGTTCCTTCGCATAGTGCGCTGTCCTTTTCAATCAGCACAGGCATAATCGGGTTGTTTGGGTTAAGGCGGGTGCTTGACGCTATCTTCGCTACCAAACGGCGTACCGATAGCGAGCCGATAGAAAAAGGACATTTTCTTTGGCATATGGTTTTACCGTTTGCGGGGTATCTATCGGTGCTTGTTGCTGCCGTAGGAACGTTTCTTTCAGCGAGTAATTTCATCGCAAGCGTATGGTCGTTGTGGATATATGGAGTCGCAATTTGTGTGATTTCGTTAACTGTCTGTGCAATTCATAATACATGGACACTCGTTCTGTGGATTGCGAAGCAGCACTAAAAGAAAAGGGAATGATGAGCGATAGACAAAATATCTCCAGCGGAACGAAGTGGGAAAGCATCGCAGGTTACTCGCGTGCGGTACGGATCGGGAACATCGTCGCGGTGAGTGGCACGACTGCCACCGATGAAAATGGTAACATTGTTGGGTTGAATGACCCCTATGCACAAACGATGTACGCCATTCGCAAGATTGAAAAGGCACTCAGGCAGGCAGGGGCAAGCCTCGAAAATGTGATTCGCACGCGCATTTTTATTGTACGCACGCCGGATTGGGAAGAAGTCTGTCGCGCACATGGTGAGGTATTCAGTGCGATTCGCCCGGTGAATACGCTGGTTACAGTGAAAGAATTGATCGGCGTGGATTATCTGGTTGAGGTCGAGGCCGACGCGATCATCACGTAGAGCCAGAAGTCAAGCGTAACGACTGGCCTCGATCCCGGTTAGTGCTTGCGGTGATAATTCGCTATCTGGAATAACACGATCCCGGCGGCAACGGCAGCATTCAGCGAATCAAACCCGTGTGCCATCGGGATATGGACGCTCAGATCGACGCCTTTGCGTGTGACAGGGCGTGACCCTTCGTGTTCATTACCGATAATCAATGCAGTGCGACGCGCCCATTTCTCGCTGAATACATCCCGTTCACCGCTGGCTTCCAGTCCATATATCCAGAAATCGTGTTTCTTGAGTTTTTGTAAATCCTGTGGGAGCGATGACGATTTAATGATCGGGATATGAAATATCGCGCCCGCCGAAGCGCGGAAAACCTGATCATTGATCAGGCTGCCGCCGCGTGCGGTCAGCATCACTGCCGATGCGCCTGCCCCAACTGCGGTACGAACGATGATCCCGACGTTGCCAGAGTGTTGTAATTGATCCAGCACAACGATGGTCAGCGATGAAACATCACGGTTGGCCTCCAGAAAATCATCCAGATCGGTATATTCCACCGGGCTGACCACCGCTACCACGTCCTGATGTTCGCCCGTGCCGGCGAGGACATTCAGCTTTGCCAATTCAACGAAATCGAAGCGCACCTTCGATTCCTGTGCCAATTGCTTGAGTTCCGCGATATATGGGCGACGACTCTGCACGCTAAAATAAATCCGGTTGATCGGATGTCCCGCCCGGAGCGCTTCGGAAACAGCGTTATAACCGAAAATGACTTCTTTCAAGAGCTAGACCTGTATCGACGCTGCACGCGCAAAATAACTCTGGGCGCGTTGCTTGTTTCCCTGTTCGGCGTGTAATTCGCTCAGGGTATGCAACACATCGCCCACCATCGCGCGGAGTTGTTCGCGCCGCGAGACAGCCCACGGTGCTTCAATCCCGGAGAGGAAATCGCTGCGGTAGAGCCGCAACGCGCGATTCAGGCAGGCAATCGCCTCTTCGCCTTCGAGGACGCTGCTTTCTTGTACCGTATTCATAAACTTCACGACATCATATTGAAGATCAATTTTAGAGGTCACCTGATAATAGCCGGAAACATAATCGGTCAGGTCGAACCCCAGAATTTCGTTCACCTTTCGCTTGGTGACATGAAAAACATTGGTCGCTTCTTTGGTCGGCAGAGCAGGCCAGAACGCTTTAAAAATATCATTGCGCGAAACCATTACGTGATCAACCATATACAAAAATAAATGCAGTGGTAAAACTCCGTCCCAATCGTTGAGACGCGCACCATTTTTCAAAACACGCCCCGGCCCAAAGGCACGCACTTCCAGTAAAACACGTTCTCGCTGGTGCATATAATCCAGAACCATCAACTCTTCGTCCACCGGAGCAAGCGTAATCGACGCCCGCAAATCCTGATTTGCCATGAGGATTTCCGGGTAACGCCGTCCGTTCAGGATAATCTGGCTGTCTTCCGACAGGTTTTCGATGAGTGATTGCAACAGCGATGCGCACGCGATTTCATCCAGCAAGTCAATCGAATCGATCACCAGCGTATAGGGGGCAACCGCTTTCAGATGTTCCATACAATCGCGCCCCCACGCAGACATGGTACGTTTGGTCTGTAAGGCAGGAAGCGCAATGTGTGCCTGCGCTTCTATGGCCCCGGAAATTACGTTACTGAATTGGGTTGCCGAAGTGTTAGGAGCATCGAGCGAAATATAGAGAGGTGTTCGGTGGGTATCTTCTAGCAAATCTGGCAGGAAATACTTATAGCCATACATTTCGGGGTGCAGCAACAAAACAGGAACGTCCGAATACTCTTTAATCGAAAATTGTATCATCGAGTTTTTCCCTTTGAGTGTTCGCCTCTCACTCGAACGTTATTTTTGTTTTTGAGTGAACACATATGTAACCGATCTCCATTGTAGCCCTACTACATAATGATACGCAAGGGGGTAATTATGATTTATACCGGGGTTGACA
>CAYSOC010000264.1:0-4596 GCA_964432445.1 uncultured Anaerolineaceae bacterium | reverse complement strand
GAAAGACTTCGACAACCGCCACGCAACCCATCCCGCCCGCCGGAATGCCGTCAAGCCCCCAACCACAAACCGCGACTGTTCGCCCACCTGTCGGCTTCGAGACGGTGATCGGGATCAACACCACCCTGAAAGGGGAAATTCGCAGTGCTGCCAATGTCCGCATAGATGGACAGTTCGATGGCACTATCGCGCTGGAAGGCAACCTGATGATCGGGGAGGCTGCTACCATACACGCCGACATCACAGCCCACAACATCACCATTTCGGGCAAGGTTTTTGGTGATGTCATTGGAAACAAGGTGCAGGTCACACGCACCGGGCGCGTCCGGGGCGACATTTCAGCGTCAGGGCTGAGTACCGAAGATGGCGCGTTTCTGGAAGGCAAAATCACAATGGCGAACCATCCCTCGGCAAATGGCGAATCCAGCGCACTGGCTGTATCGGAACTGAATATGGTTCCGCAACCGCCATCCGGCGATGAGCCACCCGCCGACGTTCTGGATGCCGAAGTGATCGACGAACCATAATCTGTTCCGGCGATAATCTGCGTTTATTCTACATAGAACGTAGCTGCACACAATTTTGCTGATTGAGCGTTGCGGAAGGCAAGTTTCAGGGTGGATGCTGTGGAACGTA
Source organism: uncultured Anaerolineaceae bacterium (assembly GCA_964432445.1). GTDB lineage: Bacteria > Chloroflexota > Anaerolineae > Aggregatilineales > UBA2796 > JBBRMW01. The sequence goes on along the minus strand of CAYSOC010000264.1, from coordinate 3,960 downwards.
AGCTCCGGGTTTTTATCTCCTACTCACGGCGCGATAAAGTTTTTGCGCGCCGCCTCTACGACGCTCTGACCACTGCTGGCTACCAGAACTGGGTGGACTGGGAAAGCATTCCCGCTGCCAGTAATTGGGCGTCGCGGATTTTTGCCGGAATTGAGGAAGCAGATGCGTTCCTGTTCATTGTCAGCGGCGAATCCCTGCGTTCAAAAGCCTGCCACGAGGAACTGGCTCATGCCTTCGAGAAAGAAAAACGTATTTTCCCGATCATTCGTGTCGATATAGACAGCGCGCTGGAAAAGGGGTTGCTGCTATATTGGCACGAGACGGCGAATCAAAGCTGGGAAGAGAATGCCCGCGAAAATCTGAAGCGGCTCAAAACGCTCCAATATATATGGATGCGGCGCAAGGCAGGCTGTGCCTGCGAATGGGATGATGCCCGAAAAGATGTGGGCGATCCAGCGTGTGACAGCCCCGCGTGCGACGAACCAACAGATAATTTTGAAAAGGCCATAAAAGCGCTCTCTGAAGATATTGGTTCAAATCCTGAATATATTCGCTGGTATACCGATGTTGTGTTGCTGGCGGAAAAATGGAACAGCCATAAGGTCGATAGCGATTTCCTGTTGAGTGGCTCTTTATTGAATGAGGCCGCTGGCTGGTATAGAAAAACTACAGATGTGCAAGCCATACCACATCTCACACCAAAACTATCCGATCTTCAGAAACGCTTTATCGACGCCTCGCTCGACCATCTGAAGCGGCAAAAATTACTGGAACGTGCCAGAAATATAACCCTCAGTTTTTTTATCATTGCTTTTTCCATTGCCATTATCGGGACATTCTATTTTTCCCAACGCGCCGTGAACGCGCTCCAGAATGAAGCGGACGCAAACACCAAACGTGCTACCGCGCTAGCTGAATCTACTGTCGCCTATACCTCGGTGACACAGGCTGCAATGCTGGCGAACAATATAGAATCAAGCGCCCGCAACGAGTTATTCAACACCGCCCGCCGGATTTTCAATAGCGCTTTCACAAAACAGGAAGACGCCTTCATTGCGGCAATTGATAACTATTGCGCCGCAATGGCGGTTGCTGTCAAAAACAGTACGAATACCGATCTGGTAAAACGGATTGACCCCATCTTCAAATATTGTTCTGGCGAAAAACGCGATGTCACGCCCGGCTCAACCACGCCGTTGCTCGTGAGTGATATTCTCCGCGAACTGGCGAATGCCTGCCTTCGGTCTCGTCAAAACGATTGTGCCGAAACCGGAAATACGCTTTCCATTGATTTGAATCCCAACCAGTTTTTTGCCTATACCGCGCTGGCGGCAACGTACCGTGAGAAGAGTCAACCCGATCTTGCCTTCTCAATTCTGACGCGACTCGAAAGTCAACTCAAGGATACCAACACCAAAGCATCCGACGATCTGGCGCTTGCGATGGATCGTATCTGGGCGAGCGTTGCTATTCGGTTGTCCAAACCGGATTACGCGGAGATTGTGCGCCGCCTGCAAACTTTCGAGCGTTCCGAAAAGCGGCTTCCCGGTCAGGAAGAAGCCTTGTTTCTGCTTGCGAAAAGTTATGCCGCATTGGATCAAAAAGAAAATGCCTGCAAAATGCTGACCCGTTTTCAAATGGAGGTGGAAAGTTCCGTCCAGACAGGATTTGGCGTCGAAGAACGTATCGCCGCTGCCGCGCAACTGCAAAACACCCTGAATTGTGTCTCTGTGAAGTAACGTTGAAAGGATAACGGGAATGCCACTGGATTTTTGTGATGAATGGCATCGCATCAACACGCCCTGGTTTTATCGCCTCTATTGTCGGAACGCAGTTGGACTCGCCAATTTTGATGTGCCGCCGGAAGTCGGAGAACCACCGCCACCGCCACCCCCAATCATGCCCCCGAATTTGCTGCCAGTGCGGGAACGGATTTTGTCTAAAATCACGGAGATTGACCAACGTCTCTCGCGTCAGGAGCCAATTGGCTCGCAACTTGTCGAAATCACCAAAATCCTGCAAAGCGCAAAGGCGTATGACGAGGTACTGACATTCACAGATATGATTCCGCAACTGGTGAGCAGTCAGGATACCGCAAACACCCTCGTTCTCGGACAGACGTATCAGATTCGTGCGCGAGCGCTGGAAGGTATGGGACAACTGGAACGCGCCGATAAAGCGTTCAGCGTTGCCGAACATTTCATGGTGGCAGCAGGGGCATTACGCATAAATCGGTAGAAAACAAACTCCCCTTTCCATCGACTGAAAAGGGGAGGAAATATCAGACCAACAGATGAACGATTCGACTATAGCTGATCGAGAGCGCTCCGGTAGGTATCCAGCGCCTTTTGCAGATCGCCATGTCGCATATACGCATCGCCCAGCAGACGGCGGGCGCGTGGCGATTTCGGTTGCGCGCTGACGACCTTGTTCAATTCCCCGATCACGCTGTCCAGTTCATAGGATACGTCAATCAGTGGTTCAAAGTGAGACAGACTATCCAGATGCGCGCCGCGCGCTACAAGTTCACGCGCCGAACGAAGCGATCCGGCCAGATCGACCTGCGGCGCACGCGCGGCGGGTTGTTGTACCGGAGGCGGGGGAACAGGCGGCGTGACTTGTACTGGTGGTGGCGCGACAGGCGCAGGTTTGGCGGGTTCTGCCGGACGCAGCCAATCGGGAAGGTCGGCAGATAGTGCCGCTGCTTCGCTCGTCCAGTCGTCTACCGGGATTTTTTCTTCTGTTTGCGCGGGTGGCGCTTTGAAATCCGGGTTGGCCTCAAGCAACCACGCCGGGATACCTTCGGCAATTGCAGGCTCGGCTTCCGCAGGCTCCTCGGTCAATGCCCCTATCCACGAAGGGGGTTCTGCCGGAGAAATGACTGCTTCCGCACCGACGGGACCCGGTTTGGCCTCGATCCCGGCATCGCCGTAGCGATCCAGCGCTTCCTGATACCAGTCGGGGATAGTGACATCACCCGCCTGTTTGCGCTCATATTCCTCATCCAGCGCCTCTGCCCAGGGATCAACCTCTTCGCCCGGTGAAACCAATGCTTCTATTTCCGAAGTCGAGAATTTCTCCGACTCTGGCTGGATTGATTCCGCGACAGGTTCGGGTTCAAGGAATTTCTCAAAGTCCAGCGTACCTGTCGCAGGCTGACTCTCGACAGAGGCGACCAGCCAATCCGGGAGTTCACCGGGGACGGGTGGTTCGATAATCTGCTCCGAAAGCGGGTTTTCACCCATGCCGAGCGTACCAAGTTGTTCGCGCAACCAATCGGGAAGGTCGGCAGGTATCGGTTCATCAAAAGCCGAAGTTTCCAGAACAGCAGCGTTTGACTCTTCCTGAATGCCTTCGGTTTGGCTGGTAAGCCATTGCAATATTTCGTTCGGATCGTTGGATAACCCCGCACTATTATCAAATACAGGGTCGGCAATCTGCTCTGGTTGCTGCGGTGGATTGGCAAGCCAGTCATCGGCGGGTTCAACAGCAGGGGCAGGCGGTAAATCACCTGTTTCGCGCGCCAATTGCTCCAGCCAGTCCAGCGCCGTTTCCGCCTCCATCACATCGGAAGTCTCCGTCGACGCCGTGAAAATGGTGAGTTCTTCGCTGGTTGGCGCAGACGTTGGTTCATTTGCTGCCAACGATTCAAGCCATTTAATCGGGTCCATTTCCTCCAGCGGGTTGGCCTCGACGGATTGACCGCCGGGCGTTAGTCCAAGCAGTTTTTCGGCTTCTGCCTGAGACATCGAAGGGGTTTCCATCTCGCCCGAAAGCGGTTGTTGCCCGAATGGAGAATAATCGCTATAGCCAGGGCCTTGCGGAATCGCAGTTGTCGGCGGCGGCGGTACATCGGCAGTACCACCGGTGACCAGTTCTGCCGGGTCTGCACCCTGGCGCTTGGCGAGTGCTTCCAGCCATGCCATCGGATCAAGCCCGCCAAACGGATCGTCGGTGCTG
>CAYSOC010000263.1:0-4627 GCA_964432445.1 uncultured Anaerolineaceae bacterium | reverse complement strand
ACAAACACAGGAACATCATTTTGATTTAGATAGGGCGCAGCGAGCGTTGTGATCAGTGTACCACCAAACGGTGTTGTCAGCGCGGCAAAAAGCAGCAAGCGCCGCCAGTTTCGGTTATGCTGCAACTCACCTATTCCTTCTTTGATGATCGAGATGAGGTTGGTACGCCGTATCGCGTTTTGATTTTCGCGCAGCGTGAGCGCGATCAATACACCAATCACCAATGCGCCAACCGTCAAACCAATTGCGAGACTGATGCGTTCGGGCGCGAGATCGTCCAACAGCAACCCGCCAACGATGGGCGAGAGGAAAAACGCAATCTGACCACTCGCGCCGATGCGTCCCATCGCGCGGCGCATGGCATCATCCCGGTTCGTATCGTCGGGCAGACTGTCATAGATAAGCGCTTCCGATGCACCGGAATTGAAGGCGAATCCCGTCCCGGTGATGAATGCCAGAAACAGATATTGCCAATATTCGCGGCTGAACAGGAAAATCAGTTCGCCGCACATCATCAGGAAAACAGAAGCGATCACAGACCAGCGTCGCCCGATACGATCTGCGACAATCCCTGTCGGAATTTCCATCAAAAACTGAGCCGCAATGACGACAGATTCGATTGCTGCGATCTGTGTCAGGGTGAGGTTTCGCCCCTGCAAAATGAGTGAATAGGCGTGAATATACAGGTGGAAGCGGGTACAAAACGTAACCAGCGCGATTTTATCGGCAGTGCGCAAGGCAAGCATATTTACAATTCCCCAATTGTGCTGTCGAAAGTGTGGGATCAAAAGCAAGGAGTCAATTCTGCGAGAGAGTTGACCTTTGGTTATTCAGTTTGGGGAACTGTTGTGCCTGCCACGTGGGAATCCTGTGGATAAATTGAATTACGTGAGCATTATAGCATAGAGGTTGCAGAAATATCGCACAGGAAGTATAAATCCTCCCTTTCAAAGTACACCTTTTTGGGAGACTCATCATGGAGTTTGCAATCACGTTCAAGGGGGATATTCCACCCAACCGCGTCCTCTCTCTGGTCAAACAGGCAGAAACAGCAGGCTTCGACTACACATGGTTTTTTGATTCCCATGTGTTGTGGCAGGAATGTTACACCACAATGGCGGTCTGTATGCACGAAACAGAAAATATGCGCTTTGGCCCGTGCGTGACCAACCCCGGCGTGCGCGATTGGACGGTTGCCGCCAGCACCTATGCCACGCTGCAAAAATTGAGTGGCGGGCGTTTTGATGTTGGTATCGGGCGCGGCGACTCTTCCCGACGCGTTTTGGGTCGCAAGCCGCTGACCGTTGAGACAATGATCGAGTTTGCGGATGCCTTGCGCGCGCTGGTGCGTGGCGAAAAGATCGACTATGACGGGCAGAGCGTAGAACTCGTCTGGTCGAAATATGAAATGCCCGCATGGATCGCCGCCTATGGCCCGAAAGCACTGACAGCCGCAGGCGAACACGCCGACGGGTTGATCCTCCAGTTGGCTGATCCCTGGCTGGTGAAGTGGTTCACCGATCAGGCTATGGAAGCGGGCAAGAAGGCTGGACGCGATATGTCCAGATTCCGCGTCATGAGCGCCGCTCCGGTATGGGTAGGCGATATGGCAAAGGCACGCGCACAAACCCGCTGGTTCCCCGCGATGGTTGGCAATCACGTTGCTGATCTGGTGGAAAAATATGGCAAGGAAGGCGGTGGTGGCATCCCACAGCGTCTGACGGATTACATTGAGGGGCGCAAGGGCTACGATTACAAGCATCACGCCGATATTGCCGCCGATCATTTGGGCTTCATCAAAGATGATATTGTGGATAGCTTCGGCGTTTTGGGCGACCCGAAAGCACACGTCGAAAAATTGAAGGAACTGGAAGCGGCAGGCGTCACCCAGTTCAACATTTATCTGATGTGCGGCGAAGAGGAACGTATCCTCGCGGAATACGCCGATCACGTCCTGCCAAGTTTCAAATAGACAGGGATAGGAATGACGTTAACAATTTGTCTGATTCCCGGTGATGGCATCGGGAAGGAAGTTATTCCAGCAGCGGCGCAGGTTCTCGAAGCGCTCCGGCTGGATATTCAATTCACGCACGCCGAGGCCGGGTGGGAATGCTTCGAGAAAAATGGGGATGCGCTGCCGCCAGCAACTATCACGGCTATCGAACAGGCCGGGTATATGCTGTTCGGCGCAACACAATCCCCTTCTACCAAAGTAGAGGGCTATAAAAGCCCGGTACTCGCCATGCGTAAGCGGTTCGACCTGTATGCCAACCTGCGCCCGACCTATTCCCTGCCGGGGACGCGACAGGGTGTGGATATGCTGATTGTCCGCGAGAACACCGAAGGGCTGTACTCTGGACGCGAACGCCGCGAAGATGCCGATACCGCTATCACCGAACGTCTGATCACACGGCGTGCCTCGGAACGGATCGCGCGGGTTGCCTTTGAACATGCCCGCTTGCGCCGCAACAAGGTAACGATTGTCCACAAGGCCAATGTGTTGAAAGAAACCGATGGTCTGTTCCGCGAAGCCGCTCTGAAAGTTGCCGCAGAATTTCCCGATGTTCAATTCAACGAATTGCTAGTGGATGCGTGCGCAATGTGGCTGGTCAAAGACCCGTCGCGCTTCGATGTGATCGTCACCACCAATCTCTTCGGAGACATCCTGAGCGACGAAGCTGCGGGCTTGATCGGTGGGCTAGGCGTCGCGCCGAGCAGCAACGTTGGCACAGGCAAGGTTGCCTACTATGAGCCTGTACATGGCAGTGCGCCAGACATCGCCGGGCAAGGGATTGCCAACCCGATTGGCGCAGTCCTGAGCGCGGCAATGCTGCTTCGGGATGCGAAGTTGGAAGATGCTGCAAAACGTGTTGAGCAAGCAGTATTCAAAACGCTCGAAGATGGCATCTTCCCTGGCGATCTTGGTGGCAACGCCACAACCGATCAGTTGACGGCTGCAATTATTGCACGATTGAATTAAGGGCAGGCTGTCGCTACAATCAGAGGGCAGTGATACGCTTCGGAAAGACAAACAGAGAAATCAATCATGTTCAATCAACAGCAGGCGACAGAACGACGCGACGATAAACTCAAACGGGCATTGGGCGGGGTCGCTCCGCTATGGCTCGTTTTTGAAGAATATCGCGCGCCGGAAGAAAGTTTTTATTTCGATCTGGTTTATCAGAACGCGATCTATGGGTGGATGCGTCAGCGTTACAAGTATGATGCCTTCAACGATGTGTTGTACCATTTCGGCGAAAAGGCTTTACCCGAAGCCGAAGCGCTGGCAGTACAGGATACCCAACCTTATATCGACGCCGAGGTTGTTGTCTCTGTGCCGAATAACCCCAAGCCACGCCAATAAGAATAGCATCGGATGCCCCGCAACAGGCTTTTAATTTGCGGGGTTGAGATTTACCCCAAGTGGACAATAGACCTTTTCTACTAAATTGCGTTTGATATTATGGAGTTGAACGCACCCTTCAACTGTCTTAACCACAGCAAAATCTTTGTTGAACGGAAAAAATATAAATTCCCCGCGATCAACGTTAAACCTTCCCAATTCTTTGTTAGAACTCATTGAAACTTTTGAAAAACATTGAAGATAGTGCATCATCACGGAAAACCCGACCAAAGGTGAACCGAAATGAGTACTATCCCTATCAGTGTAAGGGAAGAACAATTCAATGAACATATTTTGCCTTGTCTGAAAATTGCAAAACGTGGCTACGTGAGCAAAATTCCGTTGTATAAGATATTCAACTATGTGTTGTATCGTTTGCATACGGGCTGCCAGTGGGAAGAGTTGCCAATTGAACAACGGGATGCGATTACGTGGTGGGCGGTGTACTACCACTTTCGCAAGTGGAGCAGAGATGGTTCTTTGAAGACAGTGTGGCAGCACAGCGTGATGAGCGTGCGACCCAACCTCGATGTGTCGATACTGAACATGGATGGTTCTCATGCAACGGCCAAGAAAGGCGGTGAAGCGGTGGCTTATCAAGGTCGTAAGAAAGCGAAAACATCGAATATCCTGCCGATTACCGACAAAAACGGCTACATCCTTGCCACCACCGATATTGTGGCAGGCAATCATCACGATGCCTTTAACCTCAAAGAGCAATTGCAAGACGCTTTTACATCCATCAAGCGTTTGGGGGTGTCGATTGGCGGCGCATTTTTCAATGCGGACAGCGGCTTTGATACGCTGCATACCCGCAAAGTCTGTTTCAACCATCATGTCGTACCTAACATTGCCGAAAACAAACGCAATCGTAAGTCGGTCAAACGGGAGCGTAAACGACTCTTCAACGCGACCATTTACAAACAGCGCTTTGCCAGTGAGCGCACTTTTGCCTGGATTGACAAGTTTCGTGCTTTATTAGTTCGCTTCGACATCAAGAAAATCTACTTCATGGGCAGCCATTTTCTTGCCTTTGCGCTCATCAACCTGCGAGATATTCTCGCATGAAAAGTTTCAATGAGTTCACTTAGAACTGGTTCAAACAAATGGAAGAAAAAGGGATGATGCGCCATGATAAACAGCACTCCGACTAAAGAGAATCGTATCACGAGCATCATCCCGACAAGTGTAACCGACGCGCAGTTGAGTCAATCCAGGCGCGGC
>CAYSOC010000262.1:3472-4657 GCA_964432445.1 uncultured Anaerolineaceae bacterium | reverse complement strand
GGCGCAGATGATAGCATTGGTGTTCAGTTCACCTTCAACAAGGAAAAGGCTCAGAAACTCCTCGCCGATGCTGGCTATCCCGGCGGCAAGGGCTTCCCGAAGGTACGTTATAACTACTCTGCAAGCGCGACCAACCAGACCCGCTTCGAGTGGTTCCAGGCCCAGTTCAAGGAAGTTCTGAACGTCGACATCTATGCCAACCCGATGGACGGCGCAGTTTTGCAGGCTGCTACCAACGAGCCGATCAACAAGCTCGAAGGTCTGACTCGTTTGGGCTGGTGCGCGGACTACTTCCACGCTTCCGACTACTTCGGCCTCGTGCTGGGTGGTGGTGACAAGAACGGCGACGGCAAGCTGTCCGAAGGCGAAGGCAACGCCCTGAACCTCCCCGGCTACCTGAACCCCGAATATGACAAACTCTGGAAGCAAGCCGACACAGAGCCGGATGTAGCCAAGCAGATCGAACTCTATAAGAAGGCTGGCGCTCTCCTCGCGGATGATGCTCCTGTGGCCTTCATCAATCAGGGTGAAAACCTGCCTCTGATCACCCCGCGCGTCAAGGATATCAAGTACAACATCCGTGACGGTGGTGAGCCGGGTGCTTTGTTCTGGGAAATGATCGACATCGCCCAATAATCGTCCGAACCACCCAAACCGGGTGACCTGACGGTAGAGGGCGCGGTTAGACTCCGCGCCCTCACATTATCCGAATCTGAAAAGGAGGCCAAAGAAACAGAATGCTTGTCTATATCATCCGCCGAGTTCTCGGCATGTTAGTCGTACTATTTTTTGTTTCAGTAATCACTTTTACCCTGATGACGCTGACACCCGGCGGGCCATGGGATACGGCAAGTTCACGTCCGGTTCCCGCTGCCGTGAAAGCAGCGATTAAAGAAAAATATGGTGGGAATAAAGACCCGATTCAGCGCTATGTCGACTATATGTGGAATGCAGTGCGCGGCGATCTTGGTCCCTCGTTTACCGAAACCCGCTCTGTGAATCGCATTATTTCCGAAGGGTTTCCGATTTCGGCATCCATCGGTATTGCGGCTGTCGCTGTCTCTTTGCTCTTTGGAGTCCCCTTTGGCCTGCTCTCAGCGCTACGCCATAATTCGATCTTCGATCAAATCTGCATATTTATAGTTACTGTCGGCATCTCTGTCCCGCGCTTTGTGGTCGCGCTCG
>CAYSOC010000262.1:0-3462 GCA_964432445.1 uncultured Anaerolineaceae bacterium | reverse complement strand
GCGGAATTATCCTGTTCTCGGTCACTTTACACTTATTACCTTCACAATTCCAGCGGGATAATCCGATAAGCTGGATTATGCCCGTGTTGATGCTGGCGCTTGGGCCGCTAGCTTTGGTACTCCGTCTGGTGCGTGCGCAAACGCTGGAAGTGCTTGGCGAAGATTATGTCCGCACTGCCCGCGCCAAAGGGTTGCCCGCTGGCGCGATCAACTTCCGCCATGTCCTGCGTAACGCGCTGCTGCCTGTTGTGACGCTGGTAGGGATCATCGCCGCGAATCTGATCACCGGAACATTCATTGTCGAATCGATCTTCGGGATTCCCGGCCTCGGCTATACATCGATCAAGTCTATTGCACGCCGTGATTACGGCTTGTTGATGGGAACAACCTTGTTCTATACCACCATTATCGTGATCGCCAATATGCTGGTCGATCTGGCCTATTCGTTCATTGATCCGCGTGTAACACGCACCTAGCTGGAAAGAGGAAAGGAGTCACAAATGGCTGTCGGAGTCGCAACTCTCGCCCCTAAAGATAAGCCTCTAAGCCCCAATCAGTTGGCGCTGCGTCGGTTCCGACGCAACAAGTTGGCAATGTTGGGGTTGCTCATCGTCGGGATATTCACATTCGTATTTTTCACTGCCGATTTTATTGCTCCCTTTGATCCGAGCAAGCAATCGACCCTACAGGAAGGGCCTCCCGGCGCTCTTACACAAATTGAAGGCGCTCGCTCTTCGATACACATACTGGGAACCGATTCGTTGGGACGTGATTTACTTTCTCGAATTATGTTTGGGACGCGCGTTTCGCTTTCGGTAGGTATCGTTTCCGAACTGGTGATTATTCTGATCGGCGTACCGCTTGGTTTGCTCGCAGGATATTACGGCGGGTTGTTTGACTTCATCGTCATGCGCTTTGGCGAGATTATGAACAGCTTCCCGGATTTGCTGTTCATAATCATTCTCACCAACGTTTTGGGAGGCCGCTCCGTCTGGATCATATTCATCGTTCTGGGATTAACGAGTTGGGTCACAATGTCCCGTGTAGTACGTGGTCAGGTGCTTCAGGTGAAGCAAATGGACTATGTAACGGGAGCGCGTAGCATTGGTGCGCGTACAGGCGGAATCATGGCGCGGCACATCTTCCCCAACGTTCTCGGCCCGATTATTGTTCTGGTCACACTCGGTATCCCCGGCGCAATCCTTGCCGAGGCGACGCTTTCGTTCCTCGGTGTCGGTGTCGAACCTGGCACAATTACATGGGGAACAATGGTGACGACAGCGCAGGTGGTCATCCAATCCAAGCCGCTACAGGTTTTGATTCCGGCAGCTGCTATCGCAATTCTCGCACTCGGCATGACCTTCATCGGTGATGGCGTGCGCGATGCCTTTGACCCGAAGAGCAAATAAATAGACACAGAATTTGGGGCGGGGAGTGAATACCCGCCCGTGAGGAATATGCTTCATGACTGATATTCTCCGCCCCACACCTTCTGCGAATTTGCCGCCAATGCGACAAGCACAGGTTGCCAGCCTCCGTAAACCCGGTGATAAATCGCCCGCCTTCCGTTCCACATGGTACGATGCCTGGTTACGTTTCCAGAAAAACACGCTTGCAGTTTTCGGCCTTTTCCTCGTTTTCTGCTATCTTGGCATCGCAATCGGGGTTGATTCGCTCGCCCCCTATCATTTTGGGAAATTCGATTTTAATCAGATGTCGTCAGAACCAACCTATGACCATTTTCTCGGCACTGATTCGCTCGGACGCGATATGCTGTCCTTGCTGATGTATGGTTCGCGTGTGTCGATGGCTGTTGGGTTGCTCGCTCCTGTAGCAGTATTGTTCATTGCTTTGCCTGTTGGCATTACATCAGGCTATGTCGGCGGGCAAATTGATAATCTCCTGATGCGCATTACTGATGCGTTCATGTCGCTTCCGGCAACGCTGATCACCATGATCCTTGTAATCACCTTCGGGCGCACTGTCTGGACGGTTATTTTTGCCCTGAGTATCATGAACTGGCCTCAATTGACCCGCATTGTCCGTGTGGAAACGATGCGGCTGCGCTCGACTGAGTTTATCCTCGGCGCGCGTGCTATTGGTGCGACCCCGGTACAGATCATCCTCGATCATATTTTGCCAAACCTGATGGGACCAATTGTGGTTACTACCGCAATTTTGATCCCCACCATGATTGTCGAGGAGGCAACGCTCACATTCCTCAACATTGGTGTAGAAGTGACTGCTGTTCCGTCGTGGGCGCAGATGATCCGCGCGGAATATCAGGGCTTGTTCTCGCGCCCAACACTGGTTTTGATGCCTGCGCTGGCGATCTCGTTCCTGACGCTTGCTTTCAGTTTTATTGGCGATGGGTTGCGTGATGCGCTTGATCCACGTCTGACCCGCCGTTAAAACTGTTTTGCAATGGCAGAGGCACTATAAGCCCGATTTGATCGCCTCTGCCAATTTTGTCGTGATCCCCGGTACAGCCGCCAGTTCTTCTACTGTTGCTGTTTTTATCCGGTCAATGTTGTTCTCGAAGGCTTTCAACAACGCCTTGCGTTTGGAAGGTCCAATTCCCGGTATTTCTTCCAGACGACTGACAACCCCTTTTTTCAAACGTTGATTACGGTTGGCAGTGATAGCGAAGCGGTGCGCCTCATCACGGACGCGCTGTACCAGATAGAGCGCCTCCGAACGACGCGGCAGGATAATCGGGGTAGATTTTCCGGGAGTGTAGATTTCCTCGAATTGCTTGGCAAGCCCAACCACAGGAACCTGCTCCAGCAAGTGAAATTGTGTGAGGACTTCAACCGCAATCCCCAACTGTCCCTTGCCTCCATCAATAATCAGTAAATCTGGCAACAAACGCCATGTTTCCGAATCATCTTTCTTGCCGGGCGCAATTGCCGCCTGATTCTCGATAGCATCGGCATAGCGTTGAAAGCGTCGGGTCAGCGCCTCGCGCATACTCTGGAAGTCGTTTGGCTCCAGGATGCTTTGTACGCTCTTGATATTGAATTTGCGATACTCGGATTTTTTCGATGTGCCTTGCACGAAGACGACCCGGCTGGCGACTGTCGCGGTTCCCTGCAATGTAGAAATGTCAAAGCATTCAATGCGGTTAGGCGGTGCGGGGAGATTCAGATATTGTTGTAATTCGTCCAGCGCCAGCGTTTGTTTGTTGGTATCGGCTTCCCACTGTGCGCGAAGCATTTGCAGCGTTTCCTGCGCGTTCTCCTGCGCAATACGCACCAATTCCACTTTGTCGCCCTTTTGCGGGACGGTCAGTTTGACCTTCTTGCCGCCGCGCTTATCCCTCAGCCACGAGGCAACAATACGCGCCTCCTCGATTTCGTTGGGCAAGAGGACTTCATCCGGCATCGAAGCCGCTTCATCATAAAATTGGGTGACGAAATTGGAGAGAATTTCGGACTCACTGGCTTGATCAGCACCATCCAG
>CAYSOC010000261.1:0-4711 GCA_964432445.1 uncultured Anaerolineaceae bacterium | reverse complement strand
ATATGCTTTTCTATTCATCCTTCCAGTTTACCAAAGTCCATGACAGTCTCTAGAGCCTGTCATGCACTTTCAAAACTCGGGTTAAAACTGCGTCAAGATGGCTTATTGGATCTCCAAAAAGCAACGAAATTGTCAGTTTCCTGAACCTTCAATTCAACTTTTGGACTATCGTGAGCCATTATTGTCTCAAAAATCCAAAGTCCATGACAGGCTCTAGGCGCGGCTACCCTTCTGGATCGCCAGTTTGACCTCACCAATGGCGCGGGTGACTTCGATTCCGCGCGGGCAAGCAGGCGTGCAGTTGTAGATCGTGCGGCAACGCCAGACGCCATCCGCATCGGCAAGCCCATCAAGACGCTGTTCAAGTGCTTGATCACGATCATCGAACACAAAGCGGTGTGCCTGCACAATCGCTGCCGGGCCGACATATTCGCCGTTTGCCCAGAAGCTGGGGCAGCTTGTGGTGCAGCACGCGCACAGAATGCACTTCGTCGTATCGTCGAAGCGTTCGCGCGCGGCGATGGTTTGCAGACGTTCTTTCTGGTTTCCGTTCGCGTCCTTTGGCGGCGGATTGTCATTGACCATATAGGGCATTACGGCGCGATAGTGTGCGAAGAATGGTTCCATATCGACCACGAGGTCTTTGATGACGGGAAGTCCGAGGATTGGCTCGACCTGAATGGTCTGGCCTTCCTTGAACTCGCTGATCAATACCTTGCACGCGAGGCGATTGCGGCCATTGATACGCATCGCATCCGAGCCACAAATGCCCTGCGCACAGGAACGGCGCAGTGTCAGTGTCCCGTCAATTTCGGCTTTGACGCGGTGGAGCATATCCAGCACGCGGTCTGTTTTCTTGCAGTCCTTCAGGGTGTACGTTCCCCATGAAGCCCGTGAATCCTTTTCCGGGTTGAACCGTCGGATTTTTAGCGTTACATCCATGAAAAGTCTCCTTGAAAAGTGAAGCGTATCTATCTCATCTGGGTGATTAGCCCGGACATGAGCCGCTTCACCTCGTTGATTTGTGTATCCAGCGCCTGGTAATCGACATCGGAAATATATTTCAAATCCTTTGAAAGGATGAGGGTATATTCCACTTCGCACAAAGAACCAAACGCAATATTCAAATGTTTGGCAAACTCGGAATCGGTATCCTTGCCGCAGCCCTCGGCTATCTTTGTCGGAACGCAGATCGCCGCGCGGCGTATCTGGGCAACCAGCCCGAAATATTCGGATTCGGGAAACCGCGCTGTCAGCGCATAGACTGCGAGGGCAAGCGAGTGACTTTTCTGCCAGATGGCAAGATTTCTAAAGTTTCTCAACCTGTCCCCGCAATTGTATCAAGACCTATTCATAACCCGCGCGGATCGCTATCTCTGCGGTTTGCTGATAAAGCGCCGCCCATGCAGAGCATACTTCGGGCGTAAAGGCCGAACCCAGTTGTTTTTCCAGCGCCCAGAGAAAGGCGATCCCAAGCGGAACGAACTGCTCTTTTCGAACACCGTAATGGACATGCCGACGCCCCAGCGCACTTACAGCAGGCGAAACCACCGTCGGCATATCCACACTCGCCACCAGTGTCGTCAAAATTTCCATCAGTTTTTCGCCCTGTCGTTGCATATTCCCGTGAAAAAGCTCACGTGCTGACGGATCAATCTCAAACAGTTTTTGATAGAAAGCGTCGACAAATTGCTCCGAATGCTGGATTACGGTGCGAAATGTCGATTTGACCGCAATTTTCTGATCGATGGCGAGTTCCATAACCTAATATACACGCTCTTTCGGCTGATACTGCGTGATCACCACATCTTTATAATTGATGTTGACCTTGCCCTGATCATCCTGGCAAATCATGGTGTGTTTCAGCCAGTTGGCGTCGTCGCGCTTCTGGAAATCTTCACGCGCGTGCGCACCACGACTTTCGGTGCGGTTGATTGCGCTGGCAGCCGTCACCTGCGCTATATCGAGCAGGCAACCAAGTTCCCACGCTTCCAGCACATCGCTGTTGAAGGTATGACCGTGATCATCGACCTTCAAATCCTTCTGGTAGGCTTCCTGGAGTTCGCGCAGTTCATCGACAGCTTTTTGCATTCCCGACCCTTCGCGGAAGACGCCGACATTGTCCATCATTGTCGTTTGCATCTTCTGACGGATGACGCTGGGGCGTGTGTTGCCGCTTGCGGAACGCAGACGGTTCAACTCGCCTTCGACCTTCTTGCCAGCGTCGGCAGGAACCGGAACAAAATCCGCGCCCTTTGCGTATTCAGCAGCAGCTTTGCCCGCACGTTTGCCATAGACTACAAGGTCAACCAGCGAATTCGTACCCAGACGATTCGCGCCGTGTACGCTCACGCAGGCGCATTCACCTGCCGCGAACAATCCCGGAAAGATTGTATTGGCTGCGTCAAGGATCGCTGCACCATCGTTGTTGGTAGGAATACCACCCATTGCATAGTGCGCGGTTGGGCGAATCGGAAGCGGCTCGGTGATCGGGTCGATTCCGGCATAGGTGCGTCCCTGATCGACAGTCTCCGCGAGTTTGGTTTCAATATAGTGAGCGTCAAGACGGCGTGATTCGCCCGCTTCTGCAAGGTAGCGATTGACTGTTTCCGGGCGAATATCGAGATGCAGATATGGCCCACCCTTGATCCCGTTGCCTGCGCGCAGTTCCATATAGATGGCACGGCTGACCACATCACGGCTGGCAAGGTCTTTGATTTTCGGCGCGTACTTCTCCATGAAGCGTTCACCGCGTCCATTGATCAGGACACCACCTTCCCCGCGCACGCCTTCGGTGATCAGGAATCCGGTTGGGTATAGCCCGGTTGGGTGGAATTGATAGAATTCCATATCTTCCAATGGAAGACCGTTGCGCCAGACAATCGCCGCACCGTCTCCCGTCAGGCTGAATGCGTTGCTGGTCACATCCCAGCACTTGCCCCAGCCGCCTGTTGCAAACACAGTGCTTTTGGCCTGAAACAGATGCAGTTCGCCAGTACCGATTTGTACAGCAACGACGCCCGCCATTTTGCCCTGATTCATAATCAGGTCTACAACGTGGAACTCATCGAAGAATTGCACATTGTTCTTGATGCACTGCTGATACAACGTCTGGAGGATCATATGGCCTGTGCGGTCTGCGGCGTGACAGGCGCGGCGTACTGGCTTGCCCGTTTCGTTGTTGGTATGACCACCGAAACGGCGCTGGGAGATTTTGCCTTCTTCGGTACGATCAAACGGCAGACCCATATGTTCCAGTTCGATCACAGCGTCTACGGCTTCGCGTGCGAGAATCGCTGCCGAATCCTGATCGGTCAGGTAGTCGCCGCCTTTGACGGTATCGAAGGCGTGCCATTCCCATTTATCTTCTTCAAGGTTGCCCAGTGCTGCCCCAATGCCCCCAAGAGCCGCACCCGTATGCGAACGGGTCGGATACAGCTTGCTGAGGACGGCGGTCTTGACGCCGCGTGAAGCGTGTAGCGCCGACATGAGTCCCGCACCGCCCGCCCCTACGATGACAGCATCGAATTGATGCGTTTTCATGTTTCTTCCTCGCTCTTACTTAGCGATACTATTTGTAATCTGCGTTGCCATCTTGTACGAGGCATCCGAAACGCCCGCGAGGATCGCTGCCGAGCCGAGCGTCAGCAGGATCACGGCAGTGGCGATCACCGCCAATTGGAAGCCGCGATTGATGAGCTTGTTATGGACATAATCGTTTACAACATAGTGCAGGCCATAGAAGGCGTGCAGCACGACGAAACCAAGCAGCAAAATATCATAGATGCGCCAGATGAATACACCGCCAACGATATAGTTCCAGCGTTGCGCGACGAATTCTACCGCCAAGCCGCTCGCGTTGATGGCTGTTGTCCCAACGGGTATCCAGTCTTTTGCCGTAATCTTGAACACGCCCTGAATGACGTGCATCATGGCGAGGTGTCCGAATACCAGCGGAATGATCATGATGCCGGAAACGCGCATATATGACCACATGAACTGATCGAAGCGATTGCGCTTGAGTTTGCCGGTATCTGCGCGCTTTGGCAGCAACACCGAATACAGCGCCGACAGAACAACACCACCTGCAAGCAGAGCCACTACACCGCCAGCAAATGGCGCGTTATCCTGAATCAGTTCGACCAGCTTCAGATCAAATTTGGTTTCGCTATAGTGACGGATCACTTCCGCAAACATAATCAGAAAGACAGGAATGAGCGTCAGGACTGTTGCGACCAGAACAACCACAGCGGCGCGTTCCTGATACTTCCACCAGCGTGGACGCCAGTCGAACAACACGATACGGAAGCCGTTATAAGCATGGTAAACCACACAGGCCACCAGGCCAAATTCACCCGCTGTAAAGATCGGGCTTTGATAGAGGGCAATAGCGCGGGCATAGAGTTCTGGATAGAAAACCGCCCACGAGGTGTCGATTACGTGTAAAAACAGAAAGAGCAGAGTGCCGAGGCCTGTAATCCGGTGTAGCACCCAACTCCATTGACCGAGTTTGCCGCGATAACGCAGCGTTTCGGAAATTGTGAGGACTAAAGTAGTCATTGTTGCTCCCTGGAGCGAATACTTTATTCGGAGGGTCTAAATATATGAAACACGTTTGAAGTATAGCGCTATGATCCAGCGATGTCACGTATGTTATTTCACAAATCAGGCGGAAAGGGTGAGCATAAACACTCTGTTTACTGTATGGGAT
>CAYSOC010000260.1:0-4721 GCA_964432445.1 uncultured Anaerolineaceae bacterium | reverse complement strand
TGAAGCAAATCGGTGCAAAAGAAGGCATTCGGCTCACCGTCTATAAAGGGTTGCCGCTGGCAAGTGGAATGGGTAGCAGCGCGGCGAGTGCGGTTGCAGGCGCGATGGCTGCCAATGCGGTCTTTGGCAACCCCATCCCGCAGCGCGATCTGCTGGAAGCCTGCGTCGAAGGAGAAGCGACAGTCAGCGGACGACACGCGGATAACGTCGCCCCGGCGCTCTTTGGTGGAATCGTGCTGGTGACAGGTGTCACCGCCGACACAGTAATCCCGTTGCCGACACCCCCTAGATTGATCTTCGCACTGGTGACGCCCGGTGTGGGCGTTCCAACGGCAGAAGCGCGCGCTGTTTTGCCGAAACAAATCAGCCTGCACGATATGGTGCATCAAACGGGCGCGATAGGGCGTCTGGTAGCTGCCATCTGCCTGAATAATGTTGAATTGCTGGCGCGTGCGATGGAAGAAGATCACATCGTTGAGCCGGCGCGGGCGCACCTCATGCCGGGATTGCACGAGGTACGCGCGGAAGCGGCGAAACTTGGTGCGCTCGCCACGACGATCAGCGGCGCGGGGCCAACTCTGTGTACGCTGTGTCCATCGCAGGAAGTCGCGGAACGGGTCAGCGCAGCATCACGCGCGATTTACGATCAACTCGGCCTGACCTGCCAGACGCGGATCACGGGCGTTGGTGGTGGTGCATCGGCACGCACGATTACGGATTGAGCAACCATTTACCGAAATCCAATCGCCAGCAATCCAGAGACAGTGCTTGCCAGATTGATAGCCTGATGTGGTTCAATCCGATACCTTTGGTTGGCTTGAAAGGGTAGCCATTTTCCCAAAGGTATCTCTTTATACTCTGAACCCGTGTTCTGATTTCGTGTGCAGCCTTATCGCTGGTGTTCTACAGTAATCACGACTTTGCCTCGCGCGCGTCCGGTCTCAAGGTAACGAATCGCCTCAGCCGTCTCAGCCAATGGATAACATCTGTCGATTACCGGAACGACCTTGCCCGCTTCCAGAAGTTCTTTCATGAAAACCAAATCCTTCTGATTGGTTTTCACGGTTTGCATGAGACCGACGCGCTTGCCTCCCAGCGTCATATGCTGGAACAACAGCGGTAGCGTGGTGAAGCCCGCAATGGCACAAATCCCCTCTGGTTTCAGCGCGCGCTTGTAATCCGCAATAGAGCGATTGCCGACAGCGCAGAAAATCAAATCATACTGCTGCCCGTTTTTGGTGAAGTCTTCCTTCGTATAATCGATCACATGATCCGCGCCGATGGTGCGCACCATCTCCATATTCCGGCCACTGCACACGCCTGTAACTTCCGCGCCCCATGCTTTGGCAATCTGTACCGCAAATGTCCCGACTCCGCCGGATGCCCCGTTAATCAGCACCTTTTGCCCGGCCTGAATCTGACCCTTGTTGCGAAGCCCCTGCAATGCCGTGAGCGCCGCCACAGGGACAGCCGCTGCGTTCTCAAACGAAACCAGCGCTGGTTTCCGCACCAGAGCATCTTCGGGAACGCAACAATATTCGGCAAAAGCACCCAGACCATGCCCAAACATATTGCCAAATACTTCGTCACCCGGCTTGAACTGCGTGACGCCCGCGCCAACCGCTTCCACCCGACCCGCCAGATCAGCACCGAGTCTGGTTTCTTTTGGTTTGAACAACCCACCTTCGAGGCGTGCCAGAAACGGCGCTCCCCGCATCAGATGCCAGTCCAGCGGATTAGCGGCTGCCGCATAGACTTTCACCAGAACCTCATTCGCTTTTGGTGCTGGCTTTTCAATTTCGGTGAACTGGAGAACATCTGGTGACCCATATCGGGTATAGATGATTGCTTTCATTTTTAACTCTCCCCTTGCTTGTGACCGGAGTGTTTATTTCCTGTTTGCCAGCATACTGGCAATCGGGACAAGGGGATAGATACCAAAGTATAGTTCAGAGGTATAGTTCGGGAGCTACAGCAATCCCAGTTCACGGGCGCGGGCGACAGCTTCGGTGCGCCGTTGCACCTGTAGTTTTTCAAAAATTTTGCCGTTGTGTACCTTCACCGTCACCAAAGCGATAAAAAGCCTCTCGCTGATTTCACGATTTGAGAGTCCCTCGGCAACGAGTCGCAATACCTCCAGTTCCCGTTCGCTCAAGGGTTGTGCAAACGGCAAACCAGATTCCGGGTTTTGTACTTCCATTTCAAAGGCCACAAGTAATCTATTGACATATTCCGGCATGATTCCCTGCGCCACAACATCGGACAGGAGTTGTTTCATGAGCAAGCCTTCATCGACAAAGACGCGGATAAAACCGCCAGGTTCTGCCAGTGTCAGCGCCTCATGTGCCAATTGGATTGCCTTCTGGTTTTCGCCGTGAGCATAGGACGCTATCGCTTGCAGCACCGTTGCCCGAAGGTATTCATCTTTCCAGCCCTTCGCTTTCATCTGATGGCAAAATGATTCCAGCACGGTGATTGCTTTGGATATATTCCCCTGTGCGAGATAGACCCGTGCCTGACTGATGGGGAGTTCATGCGTCTGTGCCAGGCGAACAGCGGCAGTCAGATTACGCTGATGAAGGAATAGAAGCACCTGCGCCGCCGCGATTTCCGGCATTCGTTGCAAAAAGTTATGCTGATGCGCCGATTGGCTGGCGTTCGTCAAAATTGCAGCCGCGCCCGCTATATCGCCTTGTGCCAGTTTCAGGCGGGCGAGAAATATTTCGGAGATGATGAATCGATCAATAACGGCATCGTACTGTTGCGCCAGATGCAAACTCTGTCGCCCATATTGTTCGGCAGATGCAAGATCGTTCCATTCGTAATGGATGCGCGCCAGCCCCAGATAGGCGTCGTTAGCGTTCGGCTGCGGGTGTTCACCCAGCAACTGGAGAACACGCCGATTTGTCTCTGCCGCCAGATATAACTGATTTTCCAGTTCCTGCAATTGCCCCAGACCCGTGAGCGCCAGAATGATCGAAAAAGTATCCCCGGATGCCTGGCTAACGGCTACCCCTTCGGTAAATGTCCGGGTGGCCGCAGCGCGATCCCCTTGAAAAAAATAGGCATTTCCCAGCGTCCAGAGCGCAAAAAAACGATAGGGCAAATTGTCGGGATGCAGATATTCCAGCGCACGGCGGGCTTGAACAAAAATCGTCTCAAACTTATATTGTGTAAGCGCCAGCGTCGCTCTGGCAGCCGCAATTTGTCCGATCAGGTTTCGCGTCTTATCATCCAAAACCGCATTTTGCAGACCAGTTTCAGCCGCTTGCAACTTCTCTTCGACGCCTGTTGTCTGACCATTCGACAGCAATAATGCGCCATACAATGCCCACAGAGACGGCCTGGCATCCAATACACTCGTTGGGAGCGACTGCAACCAGTCCAGCATCATCGCTACAGCGGCGCTTTCATGTAGCGGCACGCCTCTGTTATCAATCAATCCCTCGGCGCGATCTATATCATTGGCAGCGGCGGCATGTTGGAAGGCTTCAAGTTCCAGACCGTTCGCCTCAAACCAGATGCTGGCGCGTCTGTGCAACTCGTCTGCACATAACAGCCCGCTCCCTGTGGACGAAGTTGTTTTCTGTTCCAGGCGTTGCCGCAACAAATCCGCGAACAGATGATGGTAGCGATACCATTTGCGTTCATCGTCGAGGGGGATAATGAACAGATTCGCCTGTTCGATATAGGCGAGCGTTTCCTGCCCGGAGATAGCGGGATCGCGCAAGACAGCATCGCAAAGCGGAGCGCACAAACGATTCAGGATGGATGTATGCAGCAGAAACGTCTGCACACTTTCCGGTTGCTGCTGCAAGACTTCCTGCACCAGATAATCCAGCACGAAATGATGGCTGCCCGTAAAGGAATGGATGAACCTCGCGGCGTCCTTCGCCCCTTGCATGGAAATGACCGCCAGTTGCAGACCCGCAATCCAGCCTTCGGTGCGCGTTTCCAGCGCCCTGATGTTTTCTTCCGAGAGCGCCAGACCCATGACGCGGTTGAGAAAATCGGCTGTTTCAGGGGCGGTAAACCGCAAATCAGATGCCCGCAGTTCGATCAGTTGACTCCGTGCGCGTAACCGGGCAAGCGGCAAACGCGGAACTTTACGGCTGATGATAACCAAATGTAACTGCGGCGGTTGATGATTGAGCAGAAATGAGAGCATCTTATCAACGGATTCGCTGTCGATAACGTGATAATCGTCAAGAACAACAACAAAATCATAAGGGAGAGCAGAAATTTCATTGAGCAAGGCAGTCAGAACTGATTTCATAGAGGGAGGTTGCAGCGATTGCAGTACACCCAATAATCCCTGCCCGATCTTCGGTTCAATTTTCTGTAAAGCCACAATCAGATATGCCAGAAAGCGCGAAGAAACGCTATCGTCTTCATCCAGCGATAGCCATGCTACTGCTTGCCCTCTACCCGCTACCCATTCGCTGACCAGCGTGGTCTTACCAAAGCCAGCCGGAGCCGAAACCAGCGTCAGGCTGCGATGCAATCCCTCGTTCAACTGCGCCAGCAGATGGGCGCGATGAACCACTTTAGGCCGAAGCGCAGGGATATATAATTTGGTGGCTAAAATAGACGTAGACATTGATCCATTATAGGTTTTACCAGGTCTATTTTCCAGTTTTTTCGGTCAAAGATAAGCGTCAGGCAAGCGTGCTTTGACGATGTGCGCGCACGGCGTAAAATACAGTGTCGGTAATTTTGGT
>CAYSOC010000259.1:0-4961 GCA_964432445.1 uncultured Anaerolineaceae bacterium | reverse complement strand
TCATCCATCGTCACCTTTGTGCCATCTGCATTGGTGATAGAGCCGTCTAACTGTGCCAGAATGAACGACCAGAGTACCGATGCCCATTGGCTGCCATCGGTTGCCAAAAACAATGAGTAAGCGCCGGTATTTTTCCTGATTTTCTTTGCCGCCTCGATGAAGTCATCCCACGTCCAATCGTCAGGCATGGTCACGCCAGCCTTTTCCCAGATGTCTGGTCGATAAAATAGACCAGTCAACGAAATAGCACCTGGAATGGAGGCATATTTGCCTGTCGCCGGGATATAGCATTCGGCGAGTTTTCCTTCCGGGAAGTCTGCCTTGTGTTTGTTGATCAGGTCTGTGCAATCGAAAAGAGCGCCACTTTTTCCAAGCTGTTGCACATCGAAAGGCTCCGGCCAGAATATATCCGGCACTCCCCCCGGATCAGTGTTCCCTGCCGCAAGAGCGGTGCGAAGCACATTCATATCGTTGTTTTTCATCATGTTGAGCTTGATGTTAGGATATTTGGCCTCAAATAACGGCTTCACGATGTCAAAGGGGTGATTCTCATGGACGAATATATTCAATGTGACCGTATCTGATTGCAACATGGGGCGAGCCGCAACGTTGTCAAACCCGGAAAGGCGGGGCGATAGCATCATAGCGCCCGCACCAACCGCACCTAACTGAAGAAAGTGACGACGAGATAATTTTTGGGGAGACATAACTTGTTCCTTTCTTACTAAACTCACCAGGATTTTTTAATGAGCGAATTTTGCAAATTGATTCGGGCAGAAGCCTGCTTGCGCTCATGGAAAGCCTTAACAGGTGTTGTGCTTATGAACGCCAATGCGTAGCTTACTGCGCCGAAACAGGCTATACTGACCAATAAGCTCACATTCCTTTCTGAGTAGGCAAACTTCCCTGCGAAAATGGGAGCCGAACGGTTATTCAGGCAGGACATCAAACACAAAGCTGATTGTAGTTCAGAGGCTGTGCCATTTGTTTGCCAAACTTGTGCCAAACCAGATTTTATTGGGCTGATAGATGACTATAAAAAGTGATTTATCCGAGCAGGCGTTTGAGCAGCAGCTTCAGGTGTGTTTACAGCGCCTTTATGATTATTCTTTCCTGGAGTCGCACGGTTTGGCGCATATTCTTCCCGGCAATTCTGTTGAGGGTGACCGTGTTGAGGCATTGCGCAATCTAATCTTGCAGGGCATTGAACGTCTTCGTCCTGGTGTTGGCATCTCTTTCCATTCCAAATCGGCACGTAGCTATAACATTCTCAATCTGCGCTATGTATTGCAGCAAGAAACACTGGACGTGGCTCAACAGTTGGCACTCAGCAATCGGCAATACTATCGGGAACACAGCAAGGCGATCCATATGCTCAGTCGCATTCTGTGGAATCTCCCCTCTGGCAATCCGCCACCAGAGAGGAAGCCAGACCCGCCCGGAACTATCTCGCTGGAAAGCGAAGTGCAGCGCTCACATCTTCGGGCTACCCAGAGTCGCATCGACCTCAACCACCTTCTGGCTTCTATTTCAGACGACGCGCGGACCCTCGGCGCATATCGTCAGGTTGGTATTGAATTCTCCCCTATAGGGCAGTCCATTTGGCTTGAGATAGACCGCACATTGCTCCGGCAGGCACTACTTTGTATTATCAGCGCCTTGCTGGAAGTCATGGCTTCGGGTTCAACGCTTGAACTCAAAGCTGAAGCGGCCAGCGATTTCCATAAGATTATTTTCGCCGTGAATGATCTCGCTCTCGATGAGAATACATTGCGCGCCAAACTGGAAAGCCAGGATACGCTCACGATGCTGGTCCAGACGCTGAAGGCGCAGATAGATTATAGGGACGAAGCCAACGGTGTGCGCTTTTCGCTGGAAATGCCATCCAATCTCTCGGCACTCCTGATCATTGACGATAACCCTGATCTGGTCGAACTATTCAGGCGTTATCTTCACGATCAGCCCTATGCGCTGTATGCTGCCGAAGACGCAAGCACTGCCATTCAGACCGCCCGCAGTATTCAGCCAGACCTGATCATTTTAGACATCATGTTGCCCGGACAAGATGGACTCGAAATCCTTCAAAATCTGAAGACACACATCAGTACCCGTGACATCCCGGTTCTCGTCTGCTCGGTTCTCGATGCGCGCAGTTTATCCCTCTCACTCGGTGCTAACGATTTCATTCGGAAGCCGCCGGATAAGCCCGATTTTCTTCAGGCGCTTGCCCAATGGCAGGTTTGAGTGCGCCGACAAGCGCCTCAACGCACCGAACCAACTCTATCGGCTCAAATCCTTCTCGTTTCGAGAAAATCAATGTGCCATGCGCCATCTTCTGAATGGCATCCGATGCGCCGAACGCCGACGCCATCACGATAGGAACTTCCCTCAAGAGCGGGTCGTGCTTAATTTGTTCAACAACAGATAACCCATCCAGGTCAGGCAGCAAAAGATCGAGTATAACCACGTCTGGACGCTGGCTCGCCATCAGGCGTAGACATTCAATTCCGGAATAGGCCTGGCGCACCTGACACGGCTCTGGCAGCCGCCGCAGCATCCGGGTGAATAGCCGCACCATGTCCGGGTCATCGTCCACGACCAGAACGTTCTTCACGGGAACGGCCAATTTTTCGAGTGCTGAACAGAGAGCCTCAAATGTAACGGGTTTCACCAGAAAATCATTGATTCCATAGCGCTGCATAGCGCGTTTACCGCTTGGCATCGGACACGTTATGATTGGGATCGGGTAATCTGCGAGTTCCGACTGTATCTGTGCTTCAAGATAAGCGTCCACAATGAGCGCGGTGGGTTCAATAGCCTTCATCAGATGCAGCGCTTGATCCACACTACTGGCTCCCACCGCTGAATGTTGCTCCGAATAACGCTCAAATAGCTGGGTCACAGCCGGGTCTTCATCAAGCACGACAAAATAACGCCCCTTGTTATGTGTGTTCACTCCAGACCGGATTTGAAAGTGTTCCCGATCCTGGAAACTCTGGTTCAATGGTAGTGACAACGTAAACGTACTGCCATGACCTGCTATTCCAGTGCTTGCTACGGTTAAATGACCGCCGTGCATCACCGCAAACTGTCGACTAAGCGTCAAGCCGAGGCCAGTGCCACCGAACCGTCGAGTCAGCGAACCATCAAGTTGTTGAAATTCCTCGAAAACACGTTCCAAATCCTCCTGCTTTATGCCGATTCCTGTATCGGCCACGCTGATCGCAACGCCTGAATCGCGCTGCTCCACGCATAGAGTGATCGCGCCTGTGTCTGTGAAGCGGATGGCATTTCCCAGCAAGTTGATAATCACTTGCCGAATCCGAAGTTTGTCAAGCGAAAGCACGGGCAAACTATCAGGTACGATCACATGGAAGGCCAAACCCCGATTTTGGATCTCATCACGCACCAGGTCGGCAGCCTCGTGAACGATCTGTCCGGGTGCTACCTCCTCCCTGAAGATCGCCATATGCCCCGCTTCAATCTGCGAAACATCCAGAACATCGTTGATCAATGCTTGCAAATGCCGTCCATTGCGGTAGATTGTATTCATATCCGACCAGTAATCAGAAGGTAACGGCGTGCTATATGCTTGAGGTGACTTGATAATCGAATCGCTGAAGCCAACGATGAGATTGATAGGTGTGCGTAATTCGTGGCTCACCGTCGCGGCAAACTGCGCTTTCATCCGGCGCGCATCTTCGGCGGCCAGCCACGCATGGTGTACTTGGCTATTTGCGCGTTGCAGTTCTTCTTTGGCCTGCTGCAAATCCTTCGTCAAACGCATCAATTCCTGTCGGTGCTTTCGGGCATCGTGCATTTGGTGCATCGCGTAATCCTGTTGGAGCCAGGCAATATCAAGCGCTTGATAGAAGCTCTGATGTGCCGCCAAACTTATGAACAGGCTAAACCACAGAAATAGAATCGGCAAAAAGATGCTGCTTTTAGCTGAATTGTCAACAGCTACATTGAGTAGGAACCCTGTTGTCACCAGTGCAAGCAAGATGGCCGTCTGGCGTCTGATTAGTACGCTTGCCACGAGAATGATTAAGCTAAACAGATATGGTCCAAAAGCAAGGCCAAATTGACGGGTTACGACAACATTGCTCACCCATAATCCCAGTATGAGCGTGCGAACCGACCACTGAAAATACTGTTTGCGCAGCCTGAAACTGATAACACACAAAATTTCTACACTCGCACACAGAACGAGTGCCGCAAATGGTGGATAGCCGATCACAAGGTAACTCATTGCAAGGATGACCCATACCCCGCCGAAGATCAGTAGTAGAACGACCTCCAACGTGCTAATGCGAAGATCGTTCAATGTATCATCGCGCTCTTGAGCAGCATTGCGTGTGATCAACATTGCAGCCTCCTCGAAGAATTCTCGCTGCAAAACCTGCGTTCTGAAACCTGACACTACCGAATCGACAGTTTCAGCTATACTACCGTGTTGCTGCTCCTTTTTGGGCTAATATTGGAAATAATGGTGAAAGCAATAGTTCCAAACAAGAGGAGTAAAAATCCCCATCCAAAAAGATCGAATATCCAGGGCTGAAACATCCCGACGATTCCAGTCAGGATCATGGCAATTGCAATGCGTTCAAGCAGATGATGCAATTCTACAGACATAAGCCACCTTCCACATAGCCAGATGAAGCCTTACCTTCTCCGTTTGCGATAAAAAGAGAAGGCAAGAGGCAATGTTAGTATTTAATATCGACAGCACGCCCGGTTGATGCGGATTCAACAACGGCGTCGCAGATTACCGCAGCACGATAGCCGTCCTCGAATGTTGCTCCATAGGGCGCGACATCGGTGTTATGGACAATAGCGTTCAGCAAATGATCGATCTCATGAACAAACGTGTGTTCCCACCCGATAATGTGTCCCTGCGGCCACCAGTTTTTCCACCAGGGATGAAATGATTCGCTGACCAGGACGTTGGTAAATCCCTG
>CAYSOC010000258.1:0-4994 GCA_964432445.1 uncultured Anaerolineaceae bacterium | reverse complement strand
GCTTTGATGTCTACACCCGCGGCCGATCTTGGCAATACGGTTTTGTTCTCCTCGTTGGTTTCAGGCGGCTGTCTGCATATTCTGGATCACGACACGGTCACGGATGGACGCCTAATGGCCGATTATATTGCGGACAATCCAATAGACGTGATGAAGATTGTTCCTTCTCATTTTGCGGCCTTGCTTGATTCAGCCGAAGGTAAAAATATCGTACCGCGGCGAACGCTGATCTTTGGCGGCGATGTGCTGCAAAATGCCTTGATTGCGCGCGTTACATCCATACGCCCGGAATGCAGGGTATTCAATCACTACGGTCCCACAGAAGCGACCATCGGTGCGCTGACCTATCCGGTGGCTATGGAAGCACATGGAAACATTTTGGATACATCGGTGCCAATCGGTCGCCCCATTGCCAACAGTCAGGCTTATATACTCGATGAAAACCTGGAGCCGGTGCCTATTGGCGTTCCCGGAGAACTGTATATCGGCGGCAGAGGCGTGGCGCAAGGTTATCTGAATCGGCCGGATTTAACCGCCGAGCGCTTTATTCCGGATCCGTTTTCGGGGCTGGAATCGGAGGCAGACCGCTCGCTATTAAATCCTAAGTCTGCATCCGGCGCGAGGCTGTATCGTACCGGAGACCGGGCTCGCTATAGAGCCGATGGTCTTGTGGAATTTCTCGGTCGTGCCGATCATCAGCTCAAAATACGCGGATTTCGCATCGAACCGGGCGAAATTGAAGCACGATTATGTACACATCCCGACGTAAGTGACGCCTTAGTCATCGCATGGGAAGATGCGCCGGGTGTCAAGCGGCTTGCAGCCTACATCGTTCCGATTAATGCGGAGCCCGATCAAGAAACGTTGCGTCTCCATGTCCGGAATGCCTTGCCGGATTATATGGTTCCGTCTGTTTTCGTATTTCTTGAAAAATGGCCATTGACACCGAACGGAAAACTGGATCGCAAAGCATTGCCCAAGCCCGATCCCGGTAGTTATCTGGCCCATCAATACGTAGGTCCAAGGAATGATGCGGAAGCCAGTCTGGCTGCCATTTGGGCAGAGGTGCTGCGCGTTGGACGGGTTGGCATCCACGACAACTTTTTTTCTCTCGGCGGCGACTCCATTCTGAGCATTCAGATGGCTAGTCGCGTCCGTCAGGCCGGGTTGAGTTTGTCTCCGCGCCTGATATTTCAGTATCAAACGATCGCGGATCTGGTTCCCCGCTTGGAAAAGTTAGAAAAATTTCCCGGAGAGTTTTCAGTAACCAAGACACTCCCAGAGCAAAACAAAGTCGCAGTGACCGAATTCCCACTCGCGTCCTTAACTTTGGAAGAAATTGATCAAATCCGCCAAGCGGTTCCTGATGTCCAGGATATCTATCCTACGACCTCTATGCAGGCAGGGCTTCTTTTTCATACGCTGTTGCATCCTCATTCTGGCGTTTATTTGATGCAGCACCGTTATTGGATCGAGGGTTCGGTTGATGTGGACGTTTTCCGTGAAGCGTGGCAGAGAATTGTAGATCGGCATTCCATTCTGCGAACTATTTTTTTCTGGGACACGCAAAGCCAACCGCATCAAGTCGTTAAGCGCCGGACGATTTTACCGTTCGATTATTATGATTGGCAGGATTTGCCCGATTGCGAACAAGAAGCTCGCTTGGAGGATTTACTGGCGACAGAGCGGCGAGACGGCTTTGATCTTGGTTCGGCGCCACCCTTGCGCATCAAGCTGTTCCGGCTTGGCGATAGACGTTATTTGTTGATAAGGAGTCATCATCACATTTTACTGGACGCCTGGTGTACCTCCTTAATACTTACGGAACTCAAGGACCATTACGCGAATTTGATTCAGCACGAGCGTACCGTAGAAGATGTGGGACCAGCTTTTAGTGATTACATTGCATGGCTGCTACAACGTAACATGGCGGCAGCGGAGCAATTTTGGCGCAGCTATTTGCAAGGCTTCTCGGAACCCACGCCTCTTGCGATAGATCGTCCGATTACGGACGATCAACAAATGATCCGTGAAGTAAAGGATGTGCGTAGGTTTCTTTCTGAAGAGACTACGGAAGCTTTGCAGACATGGGCAAGACATAATCATTTAACACTGAATACGATGGTTCAGGCGGCCTGGGCGCTGCTGCTCAGCCGCTACAGCGGACACCGCGAAGTACTGTTCGGAATCACTGTCGCCGGACGCCCCGCAGAATTGCCGGACATCGAAGCCATGCTGGGACTATTCATCAACAGCTTACCGCTTAGAGTTCAAATTAAGCCTGAGCAACCATTGCAGGAGTTTTTGCAAAACATTCAGCAGCAAACGCTCGAAATCCGAGAATTCGAGTATCCCTCTTTAACGCAGATTCAGCAATGGTGCGAACTCCCGCGCGGACAAGACCTTTTTCAACACCTGCTCGCTTTTGAAAATGCGCCGGTCGATCCGGTGCTGCATCGTGAAAACGGAACTTGGTGGTTCGTCAATTCGCGCCATCGAACCCATACGAATTATCCGCTCAACGGTGTGGTCATTCCAGGCTCGAAGCTTTATTTGCAAATATCGTATCAAGACGAGCGCTTTGAAAGCGAGCGGATCGAGCGGATGTTGGATCATTGGCAACATCTTCTAGTGGACATGGTATGCCACTCCGATAAACGAGTGGGCGAGTTGTCGATGTTTCCGAATGTTGAACGTCGGCGAATGCTAATCGACTGGAACCGAACGGCACATGTTTATCCAGGACCTTGCGACGTTATTAGCCAGTTCGAACTGACCGTTGAACGCAATCCTACGGCTATTGCCGCTGCGTGTTTAGACAAGTGGTTGACATACGGAGAACTCAACGCGCGCGCCAACCGCGTTGCCCATGCGCTTGTGTCGGAAGGCGCAGAACCTGAAACGCTGGTCGCTCTCTATAGCGAGCGCGGCATTAACTATCTGGTCATGATGCTGGGCGCGTTTAAAGCGGGCATTGCTTACCTGCCGCTCGACCCGAGCCATCCTGATGAGAGGAATATCCAAGTGCTGAAGGAAAGCGGGGCCAGATGGATATTGACCTGTGCTTCCTATTTTGAACGGGCATCGGTGCTGGCGGATAGAACCGAAGAGATAGAGACAAAACAAACGCCGCCGTCGTTGAGCATGCAACTGCGGTCACGTCCCGACGTGTTTGTCCTGGAGGAATTGCAAGTCTGCGAGCATACGGAAAACCCGTTCAAACGCCATAGCCAGGACAATTTGGCCTTCGTCATATTCACATCCGGTTCTACCGGGATGCCGAAAGGTGCGATGGTCGAGTACAAGGGTATGTTCAATAACCTGATCACCAAAGTCCCGACACTAGGGCTGACGGAAAGAGATGTCATCGCGCAAACGGCCGGGCAGTGCTTCGATATCTCCGTTTGGCAACATCTGACCGCCTTGGTGTGCGGCGCGAGAATCGAAATTTTCCCGGATGAGATTGTCAAGGAGCCTTATCGGTTACTGGCGCAATTGACGAAACGCGGCGTTACAGTGTTGGAATCCGTGCCGTCGATGATCCAGGCGTTACTGGATAGCGCGGACGATGCCGTCAAACTTCCTGAACTGCGCTGGCTAATCGCCTGCGGCGAGGCTTTTCCGCCGGAATTATGCCGCCGCTGGATGGCGTGGATGCCGCACGTCAGGGTACTGAACGCCTATGGCCCGGCTGAATGTTCCGACGATGTGTCTTATTACGAAGTTTCAGCCGTACCCTGCGAAACGGAAACCATCGTCCCGATCGGTCGACCAGTGCATAACACGCGGCTGTATCTTTTAGATCAATGGCTGGTGCCTGCCGGCGTACCGGGCGAAATCTGCGTGTCCGGTATTCAAGTCGGGCGCGGCTATCTGTATCGCCCGGAATTAACCGCCGAAAAGTTCATTCCGGATCCCTTCGATAGTGCAGGTACCCGTTTGTATCGCACCGGCGACCTCGGCCGTTATCGCGAGGACGGCTCTATCGAATTTCTGGGCCGGATCGATCATCAGGTCAAAATTCGCGGTGTTCGCATCGAACCGGGAGAAATCGAGACCCATCTCCTGACTTTTTCCGGAGTGGCGCAAGCCTTGGTCGCGGTGCGGGAGAGTGGCGTCTCCGGCAAGCAGTTGGTGGCTTATGTAGTTTACGACGAACAGGTCTTCAACAGCGATGCCGAGCTATTTACAAAACTGCGCGAGCACCTGTCCGCCAGATTACCCGATGCCATGATGCCGTCGGCTTTCGTCCGGCTGGATGCCATGCCGCTGAGTGCTAACGGCAAGATCGACCGCAAGGCGCTGCCGGCACCGGACATGGCAGGACAAAGCGATTGTGTTTATGTTGCGCCGCGCAATCCCGCCGAGGAAATACTCGCCGGTATCTGGAAAGAAGTGCTGGGTCTCGAACGGGTCGGCGTGATGGATAACTTTTTCGATCTGGGCGGGCATTCCTTGCTGGCTGTGCAGGTATTGTCGAGGATACGCAGAGCTTTTGGCATCGAAGTTCCGCTACGACGGATTTTCGACGCGGCTACGATCGAGGCGTCGGCCTTGTTGGTGGAGGAGCTTCTGATTGAGCATCTAAACAGCCTGTCGGAGGAAGAAGCGGAAGCTTTATTGAACGATGGTGAATTGGACAATGAGAATACGCTACAAGGCTGAACTCATAGCCCACAGGTGGACGAGGTATGTTACCCCGTCCGCAGAGTTTCTCGTTGGATTCAAAGAGAGCGGTGGTACCAAAACGTGTAGGACAGGGTTGCAATCTCATCCTGCTTGAAGATGTGATTGTATGGATATAGGCATGCCCTTATACACAAATGTCGTCATACCCGCCGGGAAGCGGGTATCCAGTGCCAGGGATGGCAGGCTTAAACGTCCCTGTAGCCTGGATTCCGGCAATCCAGGCCGAAATGACGGACTTGTGTATAAGGGTATGGGATATAGGGGGGCGGATTACAAGCTGACCGATTTACTGCTCAGTCCAATGC
>CAYSOC010000257.1:0-5097 GCA_964432445.1 uncultured Anaerolineaceae bacterium | reverse complement strand
CAGGTTGCCGAGTTCTTCCACAGCGCGATCCGGGTTGCGGTCAAAGAGACGCTGACAGATTTCCGCTTGCAGGATGAAGTTGGTCAGCGATTGCGCCGGGCCGTCGTGCAACTGGCGGGCAAGGCGCTGGCGTTCCGATTCCTGCGTCTCCACAATGCGCACAATAGTGGTATTGGAGAGCGGACCCGTTCCGGTTCCACGCGGTGCATTAGGGCTACGCACCACGCCAGACGAAGCGAACGCCTGCGGGCTGATTCCCTCAAGCCGATCCAGCACCTGTTTCAGAATCGTGGAAAACGATTCCAACTGGCTGCGATCCTGCTGCACCTTTTCAAGCTGGCCTTGCATTGTCAGCAGGCGTCCCTTGATATCCAGCGCGTTGTTATAGATCACTTTAATATCGGGACGGGGGACGTTATCGAAGTTCGCTTCCAGCCGGTTGAGTTGTGTATTGACATCCACGCTGCGCTGTTGCAGGCGCTTGACTTCCTGCTGGCTCTGTTCGATTAGCGATTGTAATTCGCGCAGACGCGCCGTAATCCGCTCATATTCAGTGCGGACTTCACTGAGCAGCGCTTCTTTAGGATTGCTCAAACCTGTTGCTTGCATAACGACTCCGAAGGATTTCTGTCATCTCTCTATGGAAATCTATTCAACAATATACCACTGGTTCTTGTCTACTGCTAATCTTCATCTTTCGATTGACCTGGATTAATAATACGTACCCACCCACGCTTGAGCGCATATACAGCGGCCTGTGTGCGATCCTCGACGCCGAGTTTATCCAGTACATTGGTCATATGATTCTTGACAGTTTGATGGCTGATACCCAATTCGCGCGCGATTTCCTTGTTGCTGAGTCCGCGCGTCACACAACGCAAAATCTCCATCTCTCGCGGGCTGAGAGGAACAAGATGATCGCCAGACTCGGTGTAATAGCCGCCGAGACTTTCGGTCTGCGCGTTGAGCCATTCCTGCAAGCCACGTTCGCTATACAGCTTGCCACGAATACTAAAATCGCCTTTGGCGGCGTGCTGGATGGTCTCGATCAGCTTGACGGTTTCGATCTCCTTGGAACAATAGCCGGAAGCGCCAATCCGCATTGCGTGGATAATCTGCTCCTGATCGTCGTGCGCGGTCATCAGGACAACATGCACGCTATCCCGAAACTCGCTCTTGATCTGCGCCGTGACTTCCAGCCCATTCGCTCCCGGCAGGTTAATATCCAGCAAGACGACCTGTGGGCGATACTGGCGTACTTTTTTCAGGGCTTCTTCGCCGTTCCCTGCCTGATCAATGACCACAATTTCTTCTTCTGCCGCTACCTCCAGCAAACGTGCCAGACCTTCCCGCATGATAGGATGGTCATCGACAATCAAGACCCGTATCTTTTCGGATGCACTATTCTGTTCGGTCATCGAGGGTTTTTCCATACGCATGAGGCTACTATAACACAAAACAGAAAACGGTGGGATGAAGAGCCTATTGCAATTTCAAACAAATTTCTCTCGAAAATCCATCTTCGTTTGGCTGTCAACCTGCTATCTTTGCTGTATGGTCTTCACAATGCGCCCAATTTGCTTGATATGCGCCCGTTCATGAACGGCAATCCGTTCTGCGTAAGACAGCACAGTTCGTTCGCCCGACATTGCCCATTGGCGAATCTTTTGTAACGTCGCAGGATTGAAAACACGCCAAATTTATGTTAAAATCCACATTACTGATACAAATTGTTAGGTTCATATGACTGATCAAGCAGACTTGAAAGACCTGACGCTGCTCGGCCAGGGTAAAACCGTGCCACAACGCCAGTTGGAAACTTTCCCCAACCGTCACCCGCACCGTCGCTATACGGTGAAACTGGAAACCGACGAATTTACAGCCGTTTGTCCGATTACCGGACAACCGGATTTTGCCACTATTCGCGTGGAATACATCCCGAATGAGAAGGTCGTGGAGAGCAAATCCTTCAAACTCTATATCTGGTCGTTCCGTAACGAAGGCATCTTCCACGAACACGTCACCAATGTGATTCTGGACGATCTGGTTGCCGCGCTCGACCCACACTATTGCAAGGTCACGGGCGAATTTTCGGTACGTGGCGGGATTGCAATCACAGTGGTAGCGGAACATACACGCACGGGGACGGGCGCATGAGTGACGGCGACCAGACCAGCGATGTAAAAAATCTGGCACACAGTGGTTATGTGGCGGTCATTGGTCGCCCAAACGTAGGCAAATCGACCCTCATGAACCAGATCATCGGGGATAAGATTGCCATTGTCAGCCCCAAGCCACAGACCACACGCCTGCGCCAGCTTGGTATTCACAGCACACCGGAAGCACAGGCGATCTTCATTGATACGCCGGGTATCCATCAGACGCGGCATAAGCTCGGTGAGTTTATGGTCAACGTTGCACTGGATGCGTTGCGTGAAGCCGATGTACTGTTGTTCGTCGTAGACATGAGTGAATCCCCGACGCCGGACGACAAGCGCGTTGCTGGAATGATCAAGGATTCAAAAACAGGTGCGCCCGTCGTGCTGGCGCTGAACAAGATTGATCGTTGCCCGGCGGATAAAGTGCTGGAAAGAGTGGAAGCCTATCGCGCGTTGATAGCGCCGGAATCGGACTGGGCAACCATCAGCGCGAAATTGAGTAATGGCGTCCCGGATTTGCTGAAGCGCGTAGTCGAGAAACTCCCGGCGGGGCCGCAGTTCTACCCGGATGATCAACTCAGCGATGCCAATATGCGGGAAATCGTTGCGGAGATCGTGCGCGAGAAAGTTCTGTTGCACACGGAGCAGGAAGTTCCGCACGCTGTCGCTGTAGAAATTGAAGAGTTCAAGGAACGCAGTCCACAACTTACCTATATTCATGCGAATATCTATGTAGAGCGTGATTCGCAGAAAGGGA
Source organism: uncultured Anaerolineaceae bacterium (assembly GCA_964432445.1). GTDB lineage: Bacteria > Chloroflexota > Anaerolineae > Aggregatilineales > UBA2796 > JBBRMW01. The sequence continues at coordinate 2,181 of CAYSOC010000257.1, read as the reverse complement.
TTCTCGTCGGCAAGGGCGGGCAGATGCTCAAGAAGATCAGCAGCGAAGCCCGACAGGATGCCGAGAAACTCCTCGAAACCAAAGTCTATCTGGAACTGTGGGTAAAAGTTCTGAAAGACTGGCGAACAAATGAAGCAATATTAAGGCGTTTGGGGTATCGTATAGATAAAAGCAGAAGCGACGAGGCGTAACGGAAGACTATGAATGGGCATGTGTCGGGGCGCGTATCGGCAGTGCGGGCGGTGGTGATGCACGATGACCGCTACCTGCTGGCGCAGCACCATAACTACTTACCGGAAACCATCGGCAAATGGGGACTCCCCGGCGGGCGTATCGAACTCAAGGACGCCGATCTTCATGCGGCTCTCCGCCGGGAACTCTTTGAGGAGTTCGGCATGACGGTTGATATTGTCGGGTTCATCGCCATGTATACCTATCGGGATCGCGCTCATCACGTCTATCTGGCACGTCCACACAGCGTCGAATTTACTGTAGATGAATCGGAAATCCTCGGCATGGCGTGGTTGACGCTCTCCGAGGTCAAGGATTGGCATACACGCGGTTTGCTGCATACCGGCTTCGAGCTACCCGCGATTCGTTCCAGCCTGACCCGTTTCGGCAATGTGCTGAACGGCAAGGTCAGCGAGGCGAAAACTACCCCCGGCTAACGTTTAAATTCTGAAAAATAGCTTCAACCACTCAGACGCCAGGCCGTGATTTCGCGGCTGGTTTCCAGCGCCGGACGGGTCAGCGCCCCTTCGATATGGCGCACATACCATTCCATTTCGTCGTCGCTGAGAGCATAGAGCATCTCCCGGTAAAATTCCCATGCATCCTCAAGGTCTTCCTGCAAGGCCGTCAGCGTCCACTCTTCGCGCCATTCCGCCGCTTCCTTTTGCCAGACCACATCTTCTTCCATCGGCTTATCGCCCTGTCGCCCCAGCCGAAAGGCAATCGACTCGCCAAGCCGATAATAATGTGCCGCAATCACAGAGAGCCGTTCACGGAGCGTCAGAGTCGGGTTGAAGGTTGGGTCGGCAAGGTGAGTATTGGAGATACCAGTCAACGCATCACGCAGCGCCTGAATATCGCGTACAAACTGGCTGATTAACGCAGATCGTGTTTGAGACATATTATACTTCTCTATCTTATCTCAGCGCTCTTCCGCGAAGCGCATGACTATCTGATCGTTCCTATCATACGATACATGGGCAAAAAACGGACTCTCCGATGCCTGTTCACCAAACAGACGCGGCCATATCAGCGGTAAATCCTCAACCAGATTCAGCCCCTGTACAGCGTCCAGCGGTATCCATTCCAGCGTACCTTCATCACAGGGAATTACGTCGCGCGTGTTGGATTCGGCAGTGAAGATAAAGAGGACAATTCCATTCGAGTCGCCCGCGTCGATGTTATAAACACCGCGAAAGCGTACCCGATGCACAGTCAAACCCGTCTCTTCACGGATTTCGCGCACGGCACAACTGAGCGGGTCTTCGTCGCGTTCGATGTGTCCGCCAACACCGTTGTAGTAGCCCGGAAAGATACGTTTGGTCAGCGCGCGCTTCATCAGCAAAACATGATCGCCGTTGGTGATTAGAATCAACGTGCGGTTGACGGTCAGCCAGCGTTGCTCGGTTGCGCTTGCGCCCTGTGCCTGTGCGCCCAATATCATTACCCTGTGTGATCTAATGAAAGATATTGTCGCACACCAGCAAAAAAGATCAAGTTGGTTAGTTTTTTTTAAACGTATTTTCGAGGGTTCACGCTTAAATTCATTGAGAAAACATAATTTTTATTCACTTAAGGTATCAGCCCATACATCAAGCGAGACTTTACTAGACCTGCCTGATGCAATCATATTCTCAGTCGTAGTTAAGCTCGCATGTCCCAAAGCATCCTTGATGAGTTCAATTGAAACATCAAGATCATAAGCATTCCTTGCAAATGAACGCCTGATTACTTCAGGCGTGATGTCTTCCAAACCAGCCCGATATGAAATTTCTTTAATGATAAGCCAAATAGCTTTATCGCTAATTCCATTTGTGGTAACCAAATCGTTCTTCATAACCCTTGTGAAAATAGGGTTTTTTCCTGTAGGATTTGGATGGCAGCGTGCCCAATCTAATAACCAATGGTGCAAGTCATAATGAAAATTGAGCGATGCTGACTTTGAAGGGG
>CAYSOC010000256.1:3564-5106 GCA_964432445.1 uncultured Anaerolineaceae bacterium | reverse complement strand
ATCCCGCGCTATATGGAGCGTCACCGCGAAAAAGCGGGCATGACTGGCTGGGCGCAGGTCAATGGCTATCGTGGCGATACCAGCGTGGAAGACCGCACCAAGTACGATCTATATTACGTGGAAAACTGGAGCGTCTGGTTCGATATAAAAATTATCATTCGGACGATTGTTCAGACGCTTTTGGGGCGCAGCAAGAACGCCTATTAAGCAACTGTCCGAAAAGGATTGACCCCTATCCCCAACCCTTTCCCCGCAAGCAGGGAAAGGGAGCCAGCGCGCTGGACTGGAAGTCCCTCCTCGCCAGCGGGGAGGGATTTAGGGTGGGGTTTATTGAACCTCTGGACAGTCCCCATGCAAAGCCGTTTATTTTAGAAAATCAGGAAATATCGTCGCTGCCATCCAATAGTTTGTGGGCATAATCCATTAAATCCGGCAACTGATCGGCAGAGGTATCTTTTGCCTTGAAGTACCCTTCCAGAAGTTGCCAATCACTGAGTTGTTCCGGGTCTGTGCCAAGTCGGGTACGTGCCGCGCGTTCGATGCGCTTTTCCACAGCGGCAACATAATTAACCTTTGCCTGCTGGAAGAGATGCGCCATGATTGCGCGTTCGTCGATCTTATCCTGATCGTCTTCGTCGCATTGGATGATCACGCGCACTATTGCTTCAGTGAGGTTCAGCGCGTCGATTTCCTTGTAAACCTCCGGCATCGGGTTGACCAGACCACGCACATCTATATCAATGGTTTTGAAGCGCCGTGCCGCTACCGGGATAAATTCGTAGCTTGTGTTGCCGCGTTCCAGTTCGATCCAGCAAAAGCCTTTGTGATCATGTTCCTCGCCAAAGTCGATACATTCCAGACTACCACTATAGACGACTGGCGGAACACCGGGGCGATCATCAGTCACATTCTGATATTTGTGGATATGACCCATCGCCACATAATCCCAAACTGGATCAGCGATTTCACTCAGCGGGACAGCCAGATCGCGTCCGAGCATCAAGCCGCGTTCACTGCTTGGCTTGGCCTCTGCAATACTGAAATGCCCGACCAGTAACCGGGGCGCGTCCGATTGTGCGGCGGCGCGCGTCAGACCATTCAACTTCTGGATCAGCCGTCCTTGCATATGATCCTCGACTGCCTTGAGGCTCATCCCTGCGGTTTCTTCGGCATCGATCAATTGTGCGCGAATGGGATAAGGCGCGGTAGCCACCTGCACCAGCCCACTGCGCGTCTCCACGTTGAAAATCTCAAAGTCACGCCCGATACGCACATTGGGGACGGAAAGCGTCTCGTAAATTTCGATAGAGGATGCACGCTCGACATTCGAGGGTAAATCGTGGTTGCCAACCAGCAAAATCACCGGGCATAGTTCCGCCAGTTCGCGGATGCGATAGGCAAATTCGCGCTGAATGGTTGGATTCGGCTGGCGATTCTTAAAGGCGTCCCCGGCAAAAATCGCCAGTTCAACGCCATTTTCACGCGCGAAGGTTACAACCTCATCCATCCGGCGCGCGAAATCGTGAATCCGCGAACTCAACC
>CAYSOC010000256.1:0-3554 GCA_964432445.1 uncultured Anaerolineaceae bacterium | reverse complement strand
TCACGGGGTCAAGCCGACCATAGTTTTCCATCCCCAGATGGGTATCCGCGAAATGCAGAACTTTGACCATAATTACTGTGGCAACCTGATTTTATAGAAATCTATGGGGTTGACCCATGTTCCGCCAACAGCAATCTCCCAGTGAATATGTGGCCCGGTGCTGCGTCCGGTATTTCCGCTCAGGCCAATCACATCGCCCTGCAAAACGAACTGTCCCGGCACAACATAGCGCTGTGAGAGGTGAGCATATTCGCTATAAATGCCCCAACCGTGATCGATAATCACGTTGTTACCGTGAATATCCATCGGGCGCGATAGGGCAACCCGACCACTGGCAGAAGCCAACACGGGCGTTCCTGTTCCAGCGCGCAGATCAATCCCGGTATGCCGCCGCACTGAGCCATTATTGGTATATGTCCGAATGACACCGAAGCCGCTTACAATCGCGGGATTTGGTACAGGTGGGACGAACTGCCCTTCCCAATAGCGTGTTGGCGTGAGGATGCTGTAAATTGTTTGAAGGCGGTCATCTTCGTTGAATTGAATATCATCGCGCAGGAGGTAGTTTAGATTACCGGGAAGCGTGAAAAGCTCTGAGGCGAAACCGCCGACTGCAACCTTGATTTGTGTCGCACGAACGACAGATGAGCCATCCGCCTTGAAGAATTTGAACGAAACAGAATAATCGCCTAGTGGTTGATCAATTGCTGCCGCCAGTACACAGACAACACCATCCCGTACCGGGTAGCATCCATATTCCCGATCCATCGCATAGGCGATACCATAGGCCAGGTTTGCCCCGCCTACGGTGACAAGGCCGATTTGCCCCTGTCGGAGCGATTGGAAACCCACATTAAGGGTGATGCTATCCCCGCTTTGCGCGGCTACGCCTTTCCCGCCTACCAGCAGGCACAACAGCGCGAATATACAGATTTTTAGAGCGCGTCTATTCACTGCGTGACTTTGGTATCATCCGTCGTGGTGTTCGGCGTATTCGCCACAGGAGCAGATGCGTCTTCATCGCGGTCTTCCCACGATACAATCCAGATGCACAGCCCTGCCACAAGCACCGACGCAATAATCAGCGCTGCCCACTGTCCAACGAGCAGCCCTACATCGCGTGCTTCGATGAGCAGCAAAATCACAATGCCTAGCGACAAGACAAGCCACGCCGCCAGACGCGGACGCGATTCGGCAAAATTCAGAAATTGACCGATGCCGGGCAACTTTTTCAGGAAATCATACAGATTCGACACGTTTCAGCCTTTGCTAACAATACGATTAAACCGGACGCAAAACACGTTCGGAACGTAACTTCTTCATCAAAATTTGCTTTTCGGGCGTTTGTAATTCCTGCGCCGCCTCGCGCCATGCCGGAACTTTCAGCATTTCAATCTCGATCCGCTCATAGCCCTGATCCAGAAATGCCTGCAATTGGGCAGGAGGAGCCGTGCGCGGCACGAAGATAAACCCGACTTCGCTCTGTAAATCGCGCGAGGCTTCTTCTACCTGTGCCAGCATGGGTACAGCAACCGCCGCATAGGGCGCGTCTGGCAGGATAAAAAATTCATCCATGCGCGTGATCAGGTTTTCGACCTGATAGCCGGCTACACCGATGATACGTCCGGCAACTTCTGCGAGCAAATAGGAGCGCTCACCTGCCATCACATCCGTTCGGGAAACCTGCCGTCCTGTGAAACTGGAAATGAATTTGGCGATTCCTTCGGCGTCTTTCGGGCCAAAGCGCTTCACATCAATATGGGCTGCGGTTGGTGCGGACGTTGGCGCGGGGGTGACCGGAGCCACAGGCATCGGCGCAGGTGGTGCGGCCTGAACAGCGGGACTGGTTGCCGTTGGCGCGGGCGTAGGTGGCGTGACCGGGGCGACAGGTGTTGGCGCAGGCGGTACTACAGCAGGTGATACCGGCTGGGCGGTCACAGGTTGCGGTTGTGTCGCGCGTTTGGGTTCTGTTGGTGTTGATTGCGTCGGCGATACAGGCGTAGCGACAGATGGTGTCGGGTGCGCAATAGCAGCCGCGCCGCGCAGTTTGGCGATAATCTTCTGCCATTCCTGCTGAACCTGTGACCAAACCTCGTCTGGTGAGCCGTTATTGGTAATGACGACGCTGGCTTTGGCGAGTTTTTCCCGCTGCGGGTTTTGTGTCTCGATACGCTTGCGCGCTTCCCAATCGGACATGCCGCGCTTTTGCATCAAACGCTGCAACTGCATTTCGGGCGTGCTATCCGCAACCCAAATCGCGTCGACCTGACCGCCGAGGACGCCATCGACCAGCTTGATCGCTTCAACAACGATAATGGGTTGTTTGGCGCGTCCAATCAGAATATCAATCGCCTGCCCAACAATTGGATGTGTAATCTGTTCCAGAATGTTCAGGGCGTCGTTATGCGCGAAAACGACAGCACCGAGTTTGGAGCGATCAATCTTTTTATCCGCGTCCAGAATCCATTTGCCGAAGGTCTCCACGATGGGCGCATAGGTCGGCGCACCGGGAGCCATTGCCTGATGAGCCAACCCGTCCGCGTCGATAGTATACGCGCCGAGGTTTTCCAGCATCTTGCGAACGAGGCTTTTGCCCATCGCAATGTTTCCGGTCAGGCCGATTACATATTTATTTGCCCAGCGCCCCACGCTTCACCTCTCCGACAAAATTCCCTGAAAAATGTTGTGTAATGCAAACCCCGATTGTAACACATCCCGATAACGCGGCAAGTAGCCTGATTTTACGATCCAGGGTTTAACCTGGGATCATTGTACCCGTGCCATCTTCAGTAAAAACCACTATCTCGTGGATAAAACTGGCAGCATAGAGGATCAAAAACCCGTCCTTTTGTATCAGTTCACCGATAACCGTTGTAAGTTTCGTCTCACCAGTGGAAAAGGTAAGCTGTTCCGGGAAAGGGATTGGTTGCTCTGGTAATCGCTCCGGTATGAGCAAAAGTACCAAATGATAATTTGTACCTGTTGGGAATTCATCCCCACTACCCCAAGGCTCCACGACCAATCCCACAACATCAGGATGTTCATTTTTCAGACGAATCTGCACTACAGGTTGATCCGGGTAATGCTCTGCAAGAAATTCAAGATAATCCGGTAAATCTGTTGGTTGCCATTTCGGGAAGTTATCCAGAAATTGGAGACGGCGGATGTCTTGTTCGGTGAGTTTATACCCATTGTCGAGTAGATACCCTACCCTGAAACTCCCATATTTCTTTTGCATTCTGGTCACATAGCTCCGGGAAAATGGTCGGCATAAATATGACCAGAATTGCCCCAATAGAACGCCGACACCTGCTCCAATACCGATGATAAACGGTGACAAGGCTTCTCTTCCAATCTTCGCCTAATGCTGGTCTTGAATGGATGTGCAGATACTAGCGTTCAATCTTCATCAATTGCATAAACTCAGCAGTTGAGAGCGTATTGATTACATCGCTTGATCGCACCCAACCGCGCCGCGCTGTCAACACGCCATAACGTAAATTCTCAAAGCCGCCTGGCGCATGGGAATCGGTATCAATCGAGAGTTTTACACC
>CAYSOC010000255.1:0-5331 GCA_964432445.1 uncultured Anaerolineaceae bacterium | reverse complement strand
ATTCCAGCGACAACCACGCGCACGATAACGCCTACGCCGCTGCCGGAATTTACCTTTGCGCCAACGCCGACTTTCCGCAGTATTATCACTGCGACTGTTGAAAGCACCCCAACAGCACCGCCTGTTCCCGTTGCCGCGCAGCCAACGCAGAGCGAAACCTGCACCAAAGCACTCAGGAATGACAACATTGGTGCTATTCTGGATCGGCTTGGTTTCACTTATGCAGCGTTGGATGCTTTTCGGGATCGTAATAACATTCCGCCAGGAGGCAACATCATTATTGAGGGCAGTACCTATTGTATGCCCCCTCGCACACTCACGCCGACACCTCCTGGTTTTGGGGCAACCCAAACTGCGCTGATCGGAGTCCTGCCGACTAAAGGTGCAATCACTTTCATTCAACACAAAGTCAAGGAAGGCGATACCACGCTTGGTCTTGAATTCAAATATGGCGTACCACTTGGTGTAATGTGTTCACTCAACCCGTTGCCGAATGGTCTGAACTGCAACGGCTGTAACCTGAACGCCGGGATCGGTGGCGGCGGTTGCCGTGTTCTGCTCCGCGTCGGGCAGATGTTGAATCTACCCGGCCCATCACCTACGCCAACGATTACGCCGACATTGACCGGAAGCGAAACCGCAACTGCTACGCCGGGCTATGCTGCGCCGCGCCTGCTCGCGCCAGAAAACAGCGCCTCGGTGAATGGTGTGGCCCGGTTGCGCTGGCTTTCCAATGGCGTTCTGAATAGCAATGAACGCTATCTGGTCTTGCTGACAGAAAAAGTTTCGGATACGCAGTACCGCAATTCGCAATTTTTCACTGATTCGACCTCGCTGCTCATCCCGGCGGAATCTGCGCCACTGGCTGGAAGTTCACACGAGATGCTCTGGCAGGTGGCTGTGGTGCGCATCGAAACCGATGGCAGCGCCATACAGATCAGCCCGCGCAGTATCACCGCAACATTTAGCTGGACACCGTAAACTATGCTGAACCGATTTGGTTTTATCCTGCGTTCATCCCTGCTTGTTGCGCTTGGCGTGATGATCGTACTACTTGCGCCAAATGTAGCGCGCGGCGTGCAAACCATCGTGCAGGCCGAAGCGATTGGGAGTGCCAATGTACGTTCCCAGCCTGGTACAAATTACGAGGTTGTCGGCAAAATCGAAGCTGGAACGCGCTTCCGGGTGATGGGGCGATCCTCGCACGTCCCCTGGATATACATTGATTTTGTCGAGGGGCGCGGTTGGGTCTTCAACGATCTGGTGCGGATTTACGGCGACATCAGCACTGTTCCGTATATTTCGGAAGATACAAAGGGCGCACCCGGTACGCCGCTTCCGCCGCCGACTCAACCCGGCGCTGTGGCGACGAATACCAGTGCTGCGCCACAGCCAACGGCAGTAGAGCCGACGCCGACCAACGTTCCCCTGCCGAGCATGGCAGTACAACCACCAACCGCCGCGCAGCCAACCCAACAAATACAACCAACGCAGCCACAGCCCACTGCAACGCTTAACGCTTCCGTGATTGCCGAGACACAGGGCGAACTCAATGTCCGCTATGGTCCTGGTACGGATTTCAAGCGGATCGCTATCCTGCCTGCCGGGGCGCGCGTCGCGGTCTTGCGTCGTCATAATACCTTTCCCTGGCTGGAAATTGGTTCGGACGTGATCCCCGGTGGGCGCGGCTGGGCATTCAAGGATGCGTTGAAGATCATCACAGGGAACGTGAACGCACTGCCCGCGACCAGCGCCAGAGATTTTGGCTATCCGACTCTCACGCCGACGAATGATCAGGTCGTTGGCGCGGCACTGCCCTGGACACAGGGAACACCAAACGCGCCTGCGCCAGACCAGAACTTGCAGCGACTTGGCATCAATGTCTTTGAATATTTCCTCAACACGCGCTTTGAGCCGAACACCAGTCGGCAGGCTTCGGCATTCATCATGGATTTGAAGACAGGGCAGGCGGTTTCGCTTGTGCCAAATCTGGCGTTCAGCGGCATGAGCCTGATCAAAATCCCGATTCTGGTGGAAGCCTATCGCAAGATGGACTTTTTGCCCGATACGGAAATCGCGGTTCAACTCGCGCAGATGATGATATGCAGTAACAATGACGCCACCAACGCGATGCTGGCATTCAGCGGCGATGGGGATATGCTGGCGGGGACACGCAACGTTACCAGCACGCTGCAAACGCTCGGCCTGAAAAATACTTTCATCACCAGCCCCATCCGCTCCGATCCGCGTGCGACGCCCGTCCCGGTTGGGCCGTTCAAGACGCAGGCCGACCAGACCAGCACCGACCCCGATCCATTTAATCAGGCGACACCCGCCGATCTCGGTTATCTCCTGAGCGGAATCTACTACTGTGCCAGCGATGGCTCCGGGGCGCTCACTGTAACTTTCCCGAACGCTATCACGCAGGATGAATGCAAGAAGATGTTGCTGCTGCTTTCCAGCGACAAAATCGGCGTGATGATCGAGGCGGGTGTGCCGGAGACGATGCGCGTGGCGCATAAACACGGGTGGGTTGATCAAACGCTGGGTGATGCCGGAATTGTCTGGTCGCCCGGTGGTGATTTCGTCCTTGTCGTGATGATGTCCGAACGCCCGGTGTTGCGCTGGACGCAGGAATTTCCGCGCGTGAGCGAGGTCGCGCGTTCCGTATATAACTACTACAACCCCACCGCACGGATGAGCGCGATCAACCCGAAGACCATCCCGGAAAGCTGCACGCTGCCAGATGAATTGCTCAGGGAATTGCGAGGGTCGTAAGAGACTGTCTGAGAAACTGTCTGAGAAGTCCGATAAACCCCACCCTAAATCCCTCCCCGCTGGCGAGGAGGGACTTCCAAGCCCGTGCGTCTCGGCTCCCTTTCCCTGCTTGCGGGGAAAGGGCAGGGGATAGGGGTCATTCCTTTTCAGACAGTTTTTAAAACACGAAACTACAGCTGTGGGCGTATCACGATGATGCGCTCATAACCGGGTTCTAAGTCTATTTACACTATATCTATCCTCAACAAGAAAATGCTGTGTTTATAGACCCAATTTACTATTGATTTACTAAAAAGAATTCTCAATTCACTTAACGAATCTATTGACAGTTAGTGGCGATCCGTATACGCTACATTTGTACGCCCAAAGTAGATAAAGGTCGGACCACATGGGTGCAGCAAAGCGTATCGGATTATTCTTAATCCTCATTTCCTTCGTTTTATTCATTTCTGTTGGTGGCAATCCACCAATTGCACGGGCAGCTACAAGCCTATATGTTGATCCAGCAGGAACAGACAGCGTTACCTGCGGCAGCGGCATCGGGGCAGCAGCCTGCAAAACGATACAATACACCATCACCACACGCGCCGTTGCCGGGGATACAATTCTGGTACGTTCGGGGACTTATACCGAACAACTGGTGATCGACAAGAACCTGACCATTCAGGGGGATGGGTTCGGTACAAAGTCGGTCAAAATCCCGGCAGTCATGACCGCCAGCACACTCGACAGCAATCTTTACATTGGTACAGAAGTCAAAGGCGGCGCAACCGTCACGCTCAAAGGGCTGACCTTCAGCGGCTATTTCCCGAATACAGGGGGATGCGCGCCCAGCCTCTATGGTATTTTTGTCATTGGCGGCGCAACGCTGAACCTGCAAAACAGCACGGTTAGCAGTATGCGGCAAGCCGATCTTTCTCTGCTTGGCTGCCAGACCGGGATCGCCATTCGTGCCGGGTCAAATTTCTATAGTCAGGTAGCAACGCTCAATGCGTCCAACAACGTTATCAGTGATGTGCAGAAGGGCGCAATCGTCGTAGACGGGCCAAATTCCAGCGCCACACTCGCCAACAACACAGTGATTGGCGCAGGCGATACGCCCTCTACCGCTCAGAACGGCATTCAGATCAGCCGGGGTGCGAGTGCTACGCTGTCCGATAACATCGTCACAGCGTTCTCTTATACCGGCCCATCGTACTATACTGCTGCGGGAGTATTGAGCTACAATGCTGCATCTATCACCGTTCAGCGCAATAACATCAGCGCTTCGGATATGGGGATTGTCCTCTCCAATGATGCTGGCAATACCACCGCCACTATCACGAACAACACGATTGCCGAGCGTGGAAATCGCTGGGATGCGGCGATCCTCGTCTCGGATGGATATGATGGCATCACCATCACGGGCAATACGCTCTACGGCGCATCGAACCAGTATGGCGTCGATCTGGGCTTCCCGAATGACGGCTTCTGCCCAAATAACGGCACAAACTGCGTTTCGCTCGATGGTGCGGGAATCTATCTCAGCACCTTCTCGGCTCCGGTTGGCGCGACTATCAGCGGAAACGTTGTACGTGATAATGCAGTAGGATTGCTTACTGATCCAAATTCGATCACAGCGTCTGTCGTTGCCAGCAACAACTGTTTTTATAATAACGCACTGTTTGGCGTCAAAAACAGCGATACTCCGGTCATCAACGCGGCGAACAACTGGTGGGGTTCACCAAGCGGCCCCGGTCCGGTTGGACCCGGATTGGGCGATAAGGTCAGCGCCAATGTCACCTATTCGCCATTTCTGACTGCGCCGATCCTCGGTTGCCCGTTGCCACCTTCGACACCAACACTGACGCCGACAATCACGAATACACCGACAACAACGCTCACCCCAACCGAAACATTCACGCCAAGCGCAACGTTCACGGCAACCGCGACCAACACCGCAACAAATACCGCAACGTTCACACCGAGCGCCACAGCAACCAGCACGCTCACTCCGACACGGACAAATACACCGACAAGTACGCCGCTGCCACTACGCCCGGATACTATCGGTCTGTATAAGGATGGCTTGTTCTATCTGCGTAACAGCAACACCACCGGCGCAGCCGATATTGTGGTGGCATTCGGGCCGGTTTCATCCTCCATACTCCCGGTCACTGGCGACTGGAATGGTAACGGCGTAGATACGCTCGGAACCTATAACTCCAGCACGGGCGAATTCCTGCTGCGCAACAGCAACACCAGTGGACCAGAAGACATCCCCAGCTTTATCTTCGGCGACCCCGGCGATGCTCCGATTGCAGGCAAATGGGATAACACGATGTTCAACGATGGCGTTGGCGTCTATCGTAACTCCAACGGTATCCTGTACCTCAAGCGTACCTTCGTCACCGGATTCAGCGACTACTTCATGATTCTTGGCAACCCCGGCGATACCGGATTTGCGGGCGACTGGGACAACGATGGTTATGATAGCGTGGGCGTCTTCCGTCCAGGCAACACAACATGGTATCTCTCGAACGTCAACGGCAATGGCATCACCTTCAGCGATGT
>CAYSOC010000254.1:0-5397 GCA_964432445.1 uncultured Anaerolineaceae bacterium | reverse complement strand
TTCCCTGTCCGGTTTGGCTCACAAGGTTAAATTATATATAATTTCGACTATGGTTTATCCGAATATTCCACATAAACAACTGAAAGAGGTGGTTGTTGAATCGCTTCGGCGCATGATCGCGCGCGGCGAACTCTTGCCGGGGGAATGGTTGCGACAGGAGCGTCTTGCAGAAACGCTCAATGTGAGTTTCACGCCAATCCGCGAAGCGCTCAAACAACTGGAAGCCGAAGGGCTGGTTGAACACGTTCCCTATCGTGGCGTGCGGGTGGTCGAATTCAAGATTGATGATGTGCTGGATATTTACACGATACGCGCCGAACTGGAATCAATGGCGGCGGGAGCGGCAGCGCAAAATCTGGAAGAGAACGAACTCGCCAAACTGCGCGACTTGCATTTTCATATGTGTTCCCTGCGCGGGGATCAATATTTGCAGACAGTACGCGATGATAACCGTCGCTTTCATCAGATTATTATTGAGGGTAGCAAGCGTACCTATCTGATTCGCACCTTGACGTTGATCTGGTCGTGGTTTCCGACCATGCTGTGGAGTCAGTTTACACAGACTGCGACTGTTTCCGCGCCGAACCGGGAAGATGCGGATAACGCCGAACACGCCGCGATACTCGGCGCTTTGGAAACGCGCGATTCGGATGCAGCGGCAAAAGCGATGCACCATCATATCGATCAGGCGCGGCAATCGCTTGTGGAATTTTTGAAAACGAGAACATAAATATGGATTTTTCGCGCTTTGACGCCTATATAGATGCGCACGCACAGGACGCGCTCGATAAACTGATTGAAATCTGCAAATTGCCGAGTGTGGAAGGCCGCACCGAAGCACTGGAAGCTACCGTCGCAAAGGTGATGCAATTTGCCGCTGACGCCGGGTTAGAGACGAAAACAGTCCGCATTCGGGAAGATTGCCCGCCGATTGTCACGGGTGAGGCAGGCGAAACGACGGCAGACGCACCGTTGCTGATGGTTTATAACCATTACGATGTGCAACCGGAAGACCCGATTGAGGAATGGGTTAGCCCGCCATTTGAGCCAACCTTGCGGGATGGACACCTTTATGCACGCGGCGTTGCTGACAACAAAGTGAATCTGGTGGCGCGTGTATTCGCAGTGCAGGCTTGGCGTGCGGTCTATGGCAACCTGCCTGTGCATTTGCGCTTCGTGTGGGAAGGCGAAGAAGAAAGCGGCGGCGGACAACTGGCGGCATTCACCAAAACATGGGGTGACTGGATCGCGCAGGCCGATGGTTGCTTGTGGGAATCCGGCTATCGGGATGATAGCGGCGCTCCGGTGCTATCGCTCGGTGTGAAGGGGTTAGCCTGTCTCGAACTGCGCTGCAAAACGGGTACATCCGACGCACACAGCGGGCAGGGTGGACTTGTCCCCAATGCAGTCTGGGTATTGATCAATGCGCTCTCAACGATGCGCGCACCCGATGGTACAGTGACGATTGATGGCTTTCAGGATCGTGTCCAGCGACCAACGTCTGCCGATCTCGCGCTGCTGGATAACCTGCCTTTTGATACAGAAGAATACCGGGCGCGTTACGGCGTTGCGGAACTGGTCGGCGGGCGCGTTGGTAAAGCCGCACAGGAAGTTCTGTTTTTCGGCACATCCTGCACGATTAACGGCATCTCTGGCGGTTTCGAGGGCGAAGGGACAAAGACGGTTGTACCCTGCGAAGCGCGTGCCAAGATTGACTTGCGCCTTGTCCCGAATCTCGATCCGCATACTGTCGCGGAGTTGATTCGGGCGCATCTCGCAAAGCGGAACTTCACACAGATCGAAGTGATCGAGTTTGAAGGAAACACCATGCCCGCGCGCACGTCTCCTGATACGGCGATTGCGCAGGCAGCTATCGAAGCGCTCCGTGAGGCTTCCGGGCGTGAGCCGATTGTGTACCCTGTAAGCCCCGGCAGTGGTCCGATGTACGAACTATGTCAGGCGCACGGCGTCCCGGCGGCAAACTTCGGTTGTGGCTGGAGTGGTAGCCATGTCCACGCGCCGAATGAAAATATCCGTGTCTCGGATTTCATCGAAGGGATCAAGGCATTCGGGCGATTGATGGAAGCGTTCCCTCGCTATGCAGCGGAAAGTGTTCACTAACTATTCAATCGTGAAAACCGGACCTCGCGGAACGAATGGCAGACGTCGCCCTTTCGGAATCAGCCACGCATGGTCGCGCACAATACGAATATGATCTTCACATTCCGTATCCGTGATAACCAGAATTGGACCATCCTTCGGGAAATCCTTGGCATTTTCCAGTAGATGTACGCCCGGTTGCAAAACTGTACCGCCGCGCCCCTTGACGCGCACGCGCTCCGCAATGGCTTCTGGAGCCATATAACCTGCGTCATAGGCAGCGGCATCGCAGAACACCACGCGCGCTGCCGGGACATCATGCGCGACAGCATAGCTGGCGATGGAGCCAAGCGCCTTGCCAAGCAACTCTCTGGGCATCGAGCCAGACGTATCCAGCACAACGCCAAAGGTTCGCCCCATATCGATTTCCAGCGGGCGCACATAACGCGGACGGGGTATATCCGGCGTGGATGCCTGCCGCCGACTGGGGCGCGCATAGGTACGCTCTTTTTCCACACGCGGGAAATGGCTCTCGAACCACTGCGCCAGTTCCACATCCCAGGGGATCGGCGGTTGACTGAGCGCCTGAATCTCTTCGATCAGCCCCGCGGGGAAATAACCGCGTCCCTGCACCTGGCTATAGTTCAAGCCCTGTGCCAGACAGCGCCGATAAAACTCATCCAGCGACATCCCTTTCGCGCTATCCCACCAGCCCGATGTACGGCTCGGCAGCATATCCGGTTCGCCAAAGCCGCGAAACGTCGCCAGTTTGCGATAACGTCGCAGGTCGTTCACGATGCGATCATAAATTGCTTCGGCAGATAAGCCTTTGAGTTCCGGCTCATAGAGCAGACCGAAAGCGGGCAACGCCCCGACACCCATCTCCACCAGCCAACTGTTGATCACATAATCGCACGCGACGTTCCACAGATAATGATCGCGCCCCTGCTGCCGGGTGTGATGGCTCAGACCAACGTGCAACAGTTCGTGCGCCATCACGAATTTGGCTTCTTCCAGATTCATGCCAGCGGCGGGATTCATATAGATTTCACGGAGTTCGGCGTCAACCGCCGCCACTGAAATTTCCATGCGGATGCAAAGTTGCTGATCTTCAATGATTTTGAAGGATGCTGCCAACGCACCAAGCAACGGGTAGCTGTTGATGAACCATGCCCGTGCCTGCTCCGCGATGGATTTGCGTCCACCGCTATCGCTATAGATACCTTCCGAAATGCCACCCGCGACATCCACCGAACGCGACACCGCTTCGACCAGCCCCTGTGCGAGCCATTCTCCCCAGCGCGGTGGATCGAGGATTTGCCAGTTACGCAGGGGAATCTCTTCATCACGCCGTATAAAGTCGATCCCATCTACGCCGCCCGTGCTAAAATCCAGCGCTTCTGGCGGGACACCCTGATCTGCAAAACGTTTGTAGAGTTGTTCCTCAGTCTGGGAAGTAAACGCATAGGAAGTGTTAACGGCGAGTTCGCTGTTCGCCAGACGCACAAATTTTAGATCGGCAAGGAATCGGGCAACGTATAGATCACATGCGGCATTCCATGCTTTTGGATTCGGCATTTCGCGGAAATGTTCAAATCCGAGATGTAGTAGACAATGGGCAAACACGTATGCCCAATCTTCCCATGCGGCACGACGGGTTGGGTGGGCATGGATTTGCCCGTTGGAATAGACCACCGCCCAGCCATCACGCGGACAACGGTTCTGATCAGCACCTCGAAATAAAGTGGCTCGCCATGCAAGCGTCCTGAAAATCGGATGACCACTTGCCATAGACCAACCCAATTGGGCGTTTTGGGCTGCCTCATTTTCCTGATACGGTGGATTGCCTTTTTTCTTCGCCATCTATCAGGGTACTTTGTTTTTATCTTTTTCGTCGCGCTTTTCGACCAGACGCGGCAGGTCGCGCACAATTTCCACCATGAACCAGCCTGGCAGGGTTTCGCCCTTTTCCTCGATTACAACCAACTGCGCCAGTTCCAGATTAATCTGCGCCAGTTCCTTGAGCAATGCCTTCCCGCGATGCGCCAGATCACGCGCAGAAGAGTTCAATTCGGCACGTTCGGCGGGCAATTCCTTGATCAGGCGCGCACGGAAACTTTGCGCCAGGAAATAGAGTACATCACGATCTTCCGGGGCGTGAGGCCAACCCATTTCACCCTTGAGGATGGCATTCAGGGCATACTTGCTGCGCAGTTGCTTCACAAACGCCTTGAACTGCGTCGCGTGAACCGGAGACAGGCAGCCAAACGACAGCACTTCCAGCCATTCATCGTTGATCCGATCCCCGTATTCATGCAGCGCATCAGAGAGCATATGCCATGAACGTGGCGTGCTGAACGGCTCTTCGTGCTTCGGCGGCTGGCTCCAGAGTTGGTCGGGGCGCAGTTTGATGTAGTCAAGCACAAGTGGATGGATATTTCGCTCTGTTGCCCATTCCAGCCAATCGCGGGCGGTTGCCTTGAGATGTACGTGAACCATGCGGTTGAGCAATGCCGACGACATTGGCTTGACGATGGCGCTATCCTGGGAACGGTTGCCTGCACCAATCACGATTGAGCCGTTGGGAAGGTTGTATTCTCCGATACGGCGCTCATGAATCAGGCTGTAAAACGCCTTCTGAACTTCATGTGAACAGGCATTAAGTTCATCGAGAAACAGACAATAAGGCTCGTTTCGGGCGATCATACGTGGCGGGCAAAAGATGCTCGTTCCATCAACAATTTGCGGGACACCAATCAGGTCTTCCGGGGCAAGCTGGCTACCGAGCAATGAAACGCAGGGAAGTTCCAGTTCAGCCGCAAAATCCTGAACGATGGAAGATTTACCAATCCCTGGCGGTCCCCAGATAAACACCGGGCGCACTACCGCCACATTTAGCAAAAAATCCTTGAGTTGTCGGGTCGTAATCGAAATGGTTGTGTTCAAACGGAAAATCCATATAAACCACTAAAAATTCTAAAGGGTTTTTTGTGGCTGTCAATGGGTCAAAATTGAAATTTTTAAATAATTTCACTGTTCAATATTAGATTAAGTAGGCATTTAAAGAGATTTTTGTGGTTCTCTACAGGGCATTTTTGCGATTTAGAGATTTTCTGCGAAGTTGGTGCTTGACAGTAGCGGGGATAGCGGGCTATACTTCTACCTACATTCCGACGAAAACAAACGTGGGAAAAACAAAGGACAAACAGAGTTTTGACGACAATTACGGGTGAGTGCGCGAAATAAATAGCTAATGAGATTGTATTGACAATCGGTTATTTAGGTCGCGGCTCGGAT
>CAYSOC010000253.1:0-5463 GCA_964432445.1 uncultured Anaerolineaceae bacterium | reverse complement strand
TTGCCCTTATCAATCTTCGCCATTTGTTTAATACCGAAAAGTTTCAATGAGTTCAGTGAAAAGAACCGAAAAATCTCAAATTTGCTACTAAGCCGTAACGCTTTGTTTTCAGGATCATTTCTATATTTCCAAAAGAGAACAATATTGCCGAACAACGTCATTTGAAGCAATAGAAGAGAAAACACCATAAGGATAAAGACTATCATACCTGAGGACAACTGATTCAAACCTCATGCCGCAAACGACGAATAAAATCTACAGACTTCAGGCGGCGTTCCAGAATAAACACAATATAGCTATGTAATATACGTTCCAGTTCGAGGTGCAGCATCCCGTTCAACTGCAATTTCTGGCACATCTCGAACGGCTGATCCTGCATAAAGCGCAATACTTTCAGGGCAGGCAAACTCATTGCCATTACGTGCGGGTTGTTTTCGGCATGTTCCGGGCAAATCGCGCCACCATCGAACGCGCTGAAAAACTGATCGACAGGTTCAAGCGGTTCATGCCCGATCACGCAATCGAATAGTTCTGGCTGAAACCCAACCAGCGCCAATAGCGATAATTCATAGTGCCGCGCAACGATGCGCAGATCGGCAGCACGATCCGCAATCCTGCCGAGCGTTTCCAGCAGGAGCGAATAGAGTTGGATATGCGCTTCTTCCGGCTCTGTGAAGCGATCCAGCAGTTCCACCACATGATGGGCATAGGCGGCGCGTTCCAGGTCTTCCCGGATGCTGAGAAAAGAATGCGTCATCTCGGATTGATTCAACACGCTCAAATCGCGCCCGTGTGCGATCAACATCCGCGCGCTGGTGAACAATTCCACATGCCCGGTGTTGCGTCCGGTGGGCTTGCGCACACCCTTTGCAATCACCGTAAATTTGCCCTGTTCCGGCGTGAATATCGTCACCAGACGGTCATATTCCTTGAAATCCTGTCGCCGCAGGATGATCGCGTCGGTGCGGAAAAGGCGTTCAGTCCGCGCCATACTTCCGGGCGTCCGTTCCATCTTCGAGTTCTTCCGGCCCAAAATCGCCAGGCAGGAGAACCCCTATGGTGGTTTCGTTTTCGATTTGCCCATCGGTGTTCGCCACAATCACGGGCATATCCGAATTTTCGGCAAACTCTGCCAACACCTGCCGACAGATGCCGCAGGGGAAAACGGCGTTCGTCGTCACGACAGCCACGCCGCGCAGTTTGCGCACGCCTTCGCTGGTGGCCTTGACGATTGCGGTACGTTCGGCGCAGATCGTCGCGCCAAAGGAAGCATTTTCAATATTCGCACCCGTGTAGATTTTTCCATCTTTGGTGAGGATCGCCGCGCCAACCTGAAAATGCGAATAGGGGCTGTAGGAATGTTTCCGGGCTTCAAGTGCGGCAGAGACGAGTTGGGAGCGGGTACGTTCGTCGAGTTTTGACATAATTTCGTTTTGATCACTCTGGATAAAGTGTCAATTTATTATACTACGTAGCGCGCAAACGTCCTACACCAGGAGGCTACGCAAGTCCGACATTCTATTGAGATAGAAATAAAAATTCCCCGGCGAGACATTCCCGTCGGGGCAAAATCATCCCGGTATTTGCGTACCGGGGATATGGTGAAACTAGTTCGTCAGTTCGACGCTCGGATCGATTTTCTTCAATTCTGTTCCGAAGGTCTTGGGCAGGTTGCTGAAGACGAACGCATCCTTGCCATAGAGGATAAAGTAACCGATACCGCTGGTTCCATCATCCGGCGTCAGGGAAACCTGACGGATGTCTTCGCCTGCTTCGTTCAGCTTCTTCAACTGGGCGATCAGTTTCTCGCTGATGCCAGCCGACCAGACCAGACCGTTCTTGCCGTAGACAATCACCCATTCGCCGTTTGAATCGAATGTCAGTTGCTTGATTTCTTTCGCATCGGCGTTGAGCTTCTTGATTTCGTCGATAGCGGTTTGCGGCACACCGTTGACGGTATAGCCGTTGGTTCCCCAGACAACGACCCAGCCACCCTTCGGCGCAAAGCTGACATACTTGATTTCGTTGCCAGCACCAGCCTTGATCAGGCGATCAATTTCATCCTGCAATTCTTTTGGCAGCTTGTCGAAGTAGAACGACTTCGCAGAGGAGATCAGCCACGCACCATCCGGGCCAAACGACATCCACTGGATTTCTTCGCCCGCTTCGTTGAGTTCACCCAGCTTCTTGAGGACGGGATCAGCCAGTCCGCTGGTGGAATAGCCATTCAAGCCGTAGAGGACAGCCCATTCTCCATTCAGGCCGAAAGCAACCTGTTTGACCGCTGTTTCCGATACAGCAGGCGTCTGCAAGGCGCTCACAGTGCGTGCCGATACAGGCATTGCAGCAGAAAAGGAGGCCGTAGTAACCATCAGCGCGAGAGCAACAGCAGCAAGAGCGAACTTAACGAACTTGTGGAACCTGAATTGAGTTGACACGACATACCCCTTTATCGAACAGAAAACGTGTATTTGTTTTGTGCCAGAAGAACACCATGATAGAAAGAACGACACCACACAAAACTGTATAGTTAGTGGCTTCGATTTGCTGAAAATAGCCTCGCAAATTATCAATTTTGAACTAAAAATGTGCAAAGAACTTCAAAAAACGGGAGAAGAAGCGTTTGGGATGTTGAACCCGTTTCAAATTCTTCCCACGCTGTTCTCACTCTGCCGCCAGAATCTCAATAAAACATGAAATGATGGTGTTAAAGTGTTATAACAAACTTTATAGGGATTGATCCAAATCTGTACTTATTATCCATCACAAAGTCATAAAAACCGCACAAAAAAGATTAGTGAAAAATGGTACATCTTGCCGAATCTATTATTTAGTATTATGCTGTAATTTATCGGGTAAACGTTTTCGCATACTTATCACAAACTTATGGAGGACAATTCGGATCGTGGACACACATCGTGGTATCGTTCGGGAGTTCAACAGCATCAAAGGTCGCGGGATTATTGAAACAGAGCGGGGAGAACGTTTTCCCGTGCGCTATTCCGCAATTCAGGGCGAAGGAGTTCGGGTTCTCAAGTGTGGCGATATTGTTCATTTCGAGGTAGAAGCCACACCTGGTGTGAATAACGCAGTTCACGTCAAACGCGCGAAGTAGCCGCTATTATCCGAATTTGATCGATTGCAGGCAGATGCCTCACGAAGATTATATCGTGAGGCATTTTCATGTGTGCAGACCGATTAGTGATCGCGGTTGACGACCATCTCTGCGAAGGCTTTCAGTTCATCGACAGCGGCAGAGGTTGGGAAAGCCGACAGGAATGAAAGGCCAAGTGCAGATAGTTGTTGTGCCTGCACACGCCCCTCTTCGACGTAACCACCAGAGAGCATCTTTTGTTTGAAGGCTTCCAGCGGATCAGCAGCAGGTTCGGCCTCTGCTTCCAGAACGGCTTCTACAACATGCGTACCGTTGCCGTTTGTGTGCGCCATTGCTGTCGCCAGACCGCGCCCTTGGGCAATGTCGATACCTGCATCCTTGCCGAGTTTGGTGGAATCGGCAATCAGGTCGAGAATGTCATCAACAATCTGGAACGACAGACCGATATTGAAGCCATAATTGCCGAGCGCGTCAACTTGTTCCTTTGTCCCTTTGCCGAGCATTGCGCCGACACGCGCCGCCATCTGGAACAGAATCGCGGTCTTTTTGGCGATGATTCTGGCATAGATTTCACGGGTGAGCGTGTTGAATTTGGCGGCCTGTGCCTGTAGGGTTTCGCCTTCAACAAGGGCAACTGTTGCGGCGGCAAACTCTTCGTTCAGTTTGCCATAGGGAGCCATCAACTGATAGACCTTCGTGAACAGAAAATCCCCTGTGAGCAGGGCAAACGTCCGTCCCCAGATGGCGTTGACAGTCGGGCGACCACGCCGCAAACTGCCATGATCGTTAATATCATCGTGTACCAGCGTGGCAGTGTGGACAAGTTCCACCGCTGCGGCTGCCGGGATAACTTCATTCAAATCCTGCCCGCCGACGGCTTGATAGGCCAGCAGCGCCAAACGCGGACGAACATGCTTCCCGCCAGCATTCAATATATGTTGGCTGGCTTCGTTCAGCACTTCCACATCACTTGTGCATACACGTTTAAGGAGTTGATCCGCTTCCGAAAGCGCTTGTTCGAGGTTCATCTACGACCTCTCCGTCGTTTGTGTCTTTTAGAACTTATTAAACGAATTATACAATCTTCAAGGTTGCGATGTCAATCAATCGCGGCTTTTCTCATGTGAAATTTTTCCTATTTATTCATGTGGTGCGCTTTACATAACACCGCCATTTGGTTTATGATTTCCGGCAGGAAAGAATAGAGATGTTTCCAAGCGATATAAAAGACAAGCTCGAAAATATTACGTTCCATACCCGGCAATCGGCACGCCTGCGCAACGATGGGGAAGCCTATGTCCGCGAAGTGGCGCGTGCCGCGAAGCAGGCCAACCTGAGCGCGACTGTTCCGATTGAGCAGATCGAAGGCTGGGCAGCCGAACAATGGATATTGCCGCTGGCGAAGAACTCCCACGCAGCCTATCCACTCAACATCATGGAGGTTGCCTCGCAGCGGCGCAACCATAAACTGATGCTGAAACTGCTACGTCACCCGGAGGACGGGGTGCGGGTACAGGCGGCGGAAAACCTGCAAATCCTCTATGCCATGATCGATGGCTATTTTGATGAAGCCTCGGCAATCGTCAACCAGATTTTGCTGACACCTACCGAAATCGCGGAAGTGAAATATGCGCTTTTGCGAGACGCAGGCCGCACTTCCCGGCGTGGTCTGCCGCGTGAGATCGCGGATACAGCGCGACGCTTGATTCACGAGGTGGATTTGGGCGTGTCCTATCACGCGCTACGCCTGCTCTCCTATCTGCACGACCTGCGCGACTGGAAGACGATTCTGGATCGGATGATTTCGCTGGTTGGGGAAACAGACGAGATTTCCGAATTTTTCCTCAGTGCCGGGTTTGAATACCTTTCCGTGATGATCCCGCTTGAGCCAACCGTCGTGGAGTGGATCAAGTCGCTCGCGGAAGTCTATCCGGTATCGCACAAGGCGATGCAGACTGCACAGGACTATGTGCGCAACAACCCGGATGCGGCGCTCGGTGCAGGCTTGATCAACAAGCAGGAATATAAACTGCTAACCGGGACATAATCACCCGCAGGTCGCGCTCTTGTCCGGGATGGCATATAGAATGCGCTCGGCAGGCGTCATATCGCGGAGCAGGCGCGCACAGGCCGCGTCCACCGATTTTTTGTAATCGGCGTTGGAAAGGCGAATCGTTCGATCATAGCTGGTAGAGATGATCAGTTGATCGTCCGGCGAGAAGTGCGCGCTGGTGACTGTCGCAGTATGCCCGGTAATACGCCGAATTTCCTCACCCGTGCCAACATCCCATACCCGCACTGTTTTATCCTGACCCGCCGTCAGGATTTTTTTATCGTCCGACGAGAAT
>CAYSOC010000252.1:0-5482 GCA_964432445.1 uncultured Anaerolineaceae bacterium | reverse complement strand
GCCTGTCCCATCTGTCTCTTTTTTGAACTTTTGTTCAGTGTCCGGTGGCTAGTGGCTTTTATATAATATCTGTACAAAATATTTGCAATTCGGAGATACCGAAGAAAATTGACACCTGTTAATAAACATTATAGGATCGATTTGTATCTATTCTGGAGAGTAGCCAATGAGACGTATGGAGGCACTCACGGGAAAGGACGAAATCAGGCATAAAAAACCTGAAAATGATCCTTCCCAATCATCACCAGACTACCAATCAATATCCCCTTCCTCTGAACTTTACAGCAATAACCAATCGCCCACAACGAAACGACAAAACAGCATCCTTCAGGCGCAACAGACGCATGGCAATCAAGCTGTGCAACGCATGTTGGCAAGTGAAACCCTGGCCGATCCGAATGTACGTCGTCCCCCCCTCATTTTAAATGCGACCACGCCTGCGCCAGCATCTGCATCCGATGGCGGATTATCCCGCGTTGTAGTGGACGAAGAAACCGGGGAAGAAACCTCCGATCTCATGCGCCCGACTTCTTCCAGCACTGTCGCCAATAGTGTCCAGCGCGATCCGCCCACCGGCCCCGATGCCGGAGCAGGACCAGTACCAGCAGCACCAGCGCCAGCAGTGGTCACATTTCCCACCATTGGCACGATTACAGCGGACGCAACTGTTGAAGCAGAACGTGCTGCCGATTGGACAGCGGGCGTTTCCGACTTCAAGGAACGGGCGGGCTGGGTCATGTGGAATCGCACAGCAAATACGTTTTCCGTAGTTGGTAAGGTGACAGGCACGGAAGATGGGGTCAATCCCGGTGCAACTCCGGCTGATTCGGGCGATAACTTCATGGTCGGCCACTATCACCAGCATCCACCACTGCGCCCCGGACGAAACAGCGCCAACTTCCCGGTAGGCCCAAGCGGTGCTGATACCAGTTTTGCCAACAATCGGAATAGTCCTGGTGTCGTCCGCGATTTTACGGATAGAACCAGAACCACCGTCACGAATTACACCTATGGGCCAAATAAAAGGGCATAAATCGAGAGGGAAATATGCTGACTCAGGCAGAAGCGGTTGAAAAGGCGAAAAGATGGTTGATAAACAATCATACATCTTTTCAGGGGCGAGAATTGAAGGTATCGCTGGCGGGCAAAGAGCGCTACACCATCGTTTTTCCACCACCAGCAGATACGCTTGGTGGCGATTTTACCGTTGTGGTTGATGCGCATTCGGGCGATATTCTGGATGCGAAGATCGAGCGGTAGTTTTATGGGGTGGCAGGAACGCGAAGTTACCTGCCACCTTCGTTTTCAGTTCGGAAGATGATGCAGGTTTCGCAACGTTTCCAGCGTCGCTGCATAGGCAGCACGATCCAGCGGGAATGTTGCGGGCTGTCTGGTCACACTGGAATGGTAAATTGCATTTGCCAGTTCCAGCGACATCACCGCTTCCTGCAAGGTACAGCGCGGCGTGCGTCCGGTGCGGATAGCATCCAGAAAATCTGCATGAACAGCGTAGTGATTACCCAGATTTTCATTTAATGGATAATCTGCTGTTTCGATCTGGCTCGCCGGGGCGGAAAAGAGATCGTTTGTTGTCGTCATATGTTCGCGTTGCGACGGCTCGAACGTGCGTATGGTGAGACGTTCCCCGAAGATTTCCAGCGCGGCCTTGTCTCCAACGATCTGGATACGACACGGATCACCCGCCTCCACTGTGCTGGCGGTCAGGTAGCCCGGCACATCATTCGCATATTCAAACATTGCCTGCGCCGTGTCTTCACACTCCATTTTGTGAAAGCGCGTGCGTACCCACCCCGTCAGGCGGATCGGCAATCCGACGAGGTGGCATAGTACATCGAGCGTGTGCGGAGCCTGATTCATCAGGATACCGCCACCTTCACTATCCCATTTGCCGCGCCATGTCGCAGAACGGTAATAGGCAGCGGTACGCATCCAGTTTTCGACGACCAGAACGCGCGACAGATCACCCAGCGACCCGGAGTCGATGAAGGCTTTCGCCCTTTCCACCACCGGGCGGAAACGATGCTGGAAGTTGACCGCTGCAATTTTATTGCTTTGTGCGGCTGTTTTGACCATCTGATCCGCTGATGCAACATCTACAGCAACCGGTTTTTCCACCAGTACATGCAACCCGGCACGCAGGCAATCTATCGTCAGTTGCGGATGTGACGGGTGCGGTGTGCAGATGATAGCAACATCCGGCTGGAGTTCATCGATCATCCGGTGGTGATCCGTGTAGGATGGACATCCGATTTCCTGCGCGCGAGGCGTTCCTCGCACCGGATCAATATCCGCCAGGCCAACCACCTGTACAGGCAAACGTTTCAAGGCGGCAAGGTGTGCCGCCGTAATAGACGCACCACCTCCGATCAGGACATAGCGCAAGGGCGCATCACTGGACATTGGCACGATCCTCATCCAGCTTGCCCGTCTTGGCGAGAATACCGAGTTTGGTTGCGTTTGCCTCGGCGGTCAGCGCCAATTCGGAAGCCAGAAATACATGCTCTTGCGAACTGGCAGTTTCGGTACGGTTGAGAATGTCGCTGATCAACTGGCGTCCATAAGGAAGATCACCATTGGAGCAGTCGATATACTGTGTTCCTTTTTGATCCACAAGGAACAGATGCTGACTCCCCTCCCGTCCGGCAATATCCGTATTTTTGCGCAGTTCGATATAGCCTTCCGTGCCGAGGACAGTCAAACGCACATCACCCCACGTATTCAACCCATCCGGCGTGTACCAATCGACACGCACATAGCCCAGGCCACCATTGCCACGTAGCACCACATCCCCAAAATCTTCCAATTCAGGATATTGCGGGTGTTTGAAGTTACCCACCTGTGAACTGATGACCTGTGCCGTTGTCGAGCCGGTGAAGAACAGAAATTGATCCATCTGGTGCGAGGCAATATCGCACAAAATCCCGCCATAGCGCTTGCGCTGGAAAAACCATTCCGGGCGGCTCGGCAGATTGGTACGGTGCGGTCCCAGTCCAATCGTCTGTACGACCTGCCCGATTGCGCCTGCCTTGACCAGTTCGCCTGCGCGTACTGTCGAAGGGCTTTCCAGACGTTCGCTGAAACAAATCGAGTAGATGCGTTTGGTTTGCGCCTGTACACGCTTCACTTCCGCCAGTTGCTCCAGCGTCGTGAAGCCAGGCTTATCCACCATATAATCCTTACCGTGCCGCATGACCTGAATGCCAAGTGGTGCGCGATCTTCGGGAATACCTGCGCTCACGATAAGCTGAATGGTCGGGTCTTCCAGAAGTTTCTCAGGACTATCTACTGCTGGAATACCGGAAAATGTCGCTGCGAAAGTCGCCCGCAAATCTGGCTCTTTTGCATAATATCCGACAAATTCCGCCCCGGCACGCAGCAATAAATTTACCTGCCCATAAATATGCCCGTGATTAATTCCTATAACCCCAAAACGAATTGTTGACATTTATCCCCCATTATATCGGTGCTATTCTGCCGCTAACTGACCGTCTAAACCCAATTCTTTGGCATGATCCTGCATTGCCTTCAAGACCAATGGTACGTGAAATCCCCACAAATCTACATTCAATAATGCCGCGCCTTGCTCCACATCCTCACGGTTGACGCCGCGTGCAAATGCCTTGTCTTTCCACTTCTTGCGAATCGACTGCACTTCCACATCGCGCACATTTTTCGACGGGCGAACCAGTGCCGCCGCTGTAATCAACCCGGTGAGTTCATCCACTGCGAACAGCGCTTTGTTGCGCAGGGTATCCCGATCCTTAGCCCCAAGCGGGCCATGACTCAGAATCGAACGAATATCCTCTTCGCTCAGGCCACGCTCACGCAGGATTGGCGCACCATCTGTCGGATGCTGTTCCAGCGTCGGGTGAATTTCCCAGTCGAAATCATGCAGGAGACCTACCAGCCCCCAGCTTTCCACATCTTCCTTGTAATGTTCGGCGTATGCTCGCATCGCAAACTCTACGGATAGCATATGCTTTCGCAGACTGTCCGATTTCACAAACTCGCAAACGATTTCCCATGCTTTACTGCGTTCCATTAGTTCCTCATAAAGTTATCTGGCGAACGATTTTCTATACAACCCATTCCAGCCAATAGATGCCGCGCGCCCCCCCCGCAACAATACGTTTGTTATCGGGATGCCACGTTACTGAATACAAACCACCATCGGCGTAGAACGTATGCAGGCAGTTCAACGTTACTGCATCCCAGATTTTCAAACTACGATCACTGGAAACGGACGCGATATACAGCCCGTTTGGTGAATAGGCAACGCTGTTCACTGCTGACAGATGACCTGTTATCGTTTTTACTTCGCCTGTAGCTGGCGACCAGAACCAGATTGTTCCGTTTTCTCCTGCCACTGCGATAGATTGCCCGTCAGGGCTGTATGCAGCATAATCTGTAACAATTTTGCCGGGGGTAGTCCATGAACGAATCAGTGCCAGATTACGCGCAGAGCGGATTTGTACGGTGTCGCTTGCCGTCGTGACCACAAGGGTTTGTTCATCGGGGCTATAGCTGGCAGAATGCAAGGCTGTACCCGGCTCTGCAACGAGAAAACCGGAGCGTTTCCCGGTGCGCGCATCCCAGCGTTTGATCGACTCGCTTCCATCCAGCCCCAGAATCCAGTTCCCATTTGGACTGCATGCGATTTCCTTTGAATCGTTGTGAAAACCTGTGAATGCTTCGGGTTGATTCGCTCCTGTTGGGTCAAAGGCAAGCACACGCCCGGATTTTTCCAGCGCGATCAGGCGTCCATCGCTGTTATAGGCAATACTGTAAAATGTGCCGTGCAAGGCGAGCAGGTTGCTCTCTTCCTGTTTGGGGCGCACCATATTGGTAACCCACAGCCAGAGTTTGATCGATCTATCGCTGGCGCTGGTGGCTACATAAGTGTTGTCAGGACCCCATGCGACTGCCCGCACCATTCCCATGTGATCGTTCCACACATCTATCGCTTGCCAATCTCCCATAGACCACAGCACAACCGATTGATCCGAGGAACCACTTGCCATCAATCCGCTAGTCGGACTAAATGCTATCCCGCGTATATAGCCGCTTTGCTCGTGCAAAATATAATGGGTATTTTTCTGGTAATCCCAGATGATAATGTTTCCGGCATTGCAGCCAATGGCAATCAATTTCCCGTCAGGGCGGAACGCAAGACTGTAACCACGTATATCCGGGAATGTCAATCGGTACTGTTCAGTACCAGATTCAGCATCCCACACAAGGATGCCCCCGGCCTGATCGCAGGATGCAATCAGTGTACCATCCGCATTGCAGGCGACAGCTTCGACGGAATCTGGATGCCCTTCCAATATATGCAGCAGTGTCCCCCGTCGATCCCATACCTTGAGCGTTCCGTCCCGTGATGCGCTGATGATTTGCTGGCTGTTCAGGCGAATCGCAATCGCGCGCACCTGATGATCATGTGCCTTCCAGCGGATGGATT
>CAYSOC010000251.1:0-5567 GCA_964432445.1 uncultured Anaerolineaceae bacterium | reverse complement strand
TTGGCTTTGTTCATCCATTGATTTTAGCCTCTTTTGCCAACTGCGTAACTCCTAATTATGATTATTTTTCCCTGCAAACGCTGTAATCTTGTGAATTTTATGGGGTGCTATGCGCTTTCCACCCGATTTTCCTGAAGTTTTCATAGATGTGCCATGTCTCGCTGTCGCTTCATGCTTGACAGGGCAGGGTTCCCCCATGTACACTTAGGATAGAAATGCGGCCGTAATTCAGTGGTAGAATGCCTGCCTTCCAAGCAGGACGTCACGGGTTCGAATCCCGTCGGCCGCTTATCAGGTTAATAACACCTGAGTAATCGGGCCAATAGCTCAACGGCAGAGCGCGCTGCTCATAACGGCTTGGTTCCAGGTTCGAATCCTGGTTGGCCCACTGGATTTACCGGGAATAAACCAGCGAGAAACGCTGGTTTTTGCTTTTATGGACGTTTTAATTTTGATTTGCTGGTTGGTGCTTTTCGCCTGACATATCGCAACAATAAATACACTATTGCTGTTGCAAATGTCTGTTGCGCGTTTCCTTGAACACGCTTGTGAACATTCGCCACGAATTGGGATAGAATGCTGGGATGGAAGAGAGGATTTATGCAGACAATCCGAATTTTATTGGTTGATGATCATGAAGTTGTGCGGATGGGAATGCGCGCACTGCTGGAACAGCAACCGCATCTGCGGGTTATTGCCGAGGCTGGAACGGGAGAAGACGCGATTCGCCTGACTGAACAGCATCAACCGGATGTCGTTGTGATGGATGTACGAATGCCAGGAATGTCTGGCGTAGAAGCAACGAAAACCATCACAGAGAAATTCCCCAAAACGCGCATCGTGATCCTGACCTCATTTGCCGAAGATGAATTGGTGCTTTCTGCGATCCGAGCCGGAGCAGCGGGCTATGTTCTCAAGCGGATTGGTGGCAATGAATTGGTGCAGGCTATCGAGGCGGTGGCGCGTGGAGAATCGGCGCTTGATCCAGTTATGCTGGCTGCAATTTTTCACGAAGTCAAGGAAGCCGGGCGTACCAAAGATGCAGGCGTCTTTGCCGAGCTATCTTCGCAAGAGATACGCATCCTGAAACTGATCACCGACGGCCTGACGAACCGTGAAATTGCCTCGCGGTTATTTCTGGGCGAAGGCACTGTCCGCAATTATGTGAGCAGCATCCTCAGCAAACTGCATCTCTCGAATCGCGCAGAAGCCGCAGCGTTCGCGGTGCAGCATAATGTCAAGGATCATGTCCCGGAATAGATTAACGTTGGGTAGTGCGCTTGCCATTCCGTCGCATCGTTGCACCCTGATAGGCTGGAATTTTAAAGGCAGGAGCGCTGGAACGCTGCCGATTTTCGATACGGCTCATAATGCGGGGATCAGTGACTTCCGCGCCTGTGTACATGGTAATAACTGTCGGAAGAGCCTGATCGAAACGGTAGATCAGGATTTCGTGCAGTCGTTCCTTCACCCACCCGGCGGTATCTGCGCCAATCACCAGATTATCTAACACCAGCAACGGTACAGTCCGTAATTCCTGAAAGCGCTTTGTGAATTTGCTTGAGGCCGAATTACCAAAAGCTGCGCGCAGATAATCGATCAATTCTGTCGTCGTCGTCATGATTACCGCGTCGCCTTGCGAACGGCGTTCGTGTGCAATGGCAGCGGCAAGGTGCGTCTTACCTGTACCCGGCGCACCTGCAAAGACGAGCCACCCCATCGGGTTTTCGGCATAGCCCCGCGCTGTCAGGATGAGTTTATCCATCGCGGTTTGTTCTTCGGGCGTGAGTTCGCCGCGCCGATCCTCGAAGCGGTCAAACGTCATCGCGTAGTAGCGTCCCATATCATACAGGTTCGCTTCGCTACTTGCGGAGACCGGAGATCGGTGATCTGGCAAATTCATGCCGATAATGCTGGTCAGGCTGTGATCGAGCAACCGACTCCGAATGCGCCCATCGATCAAATCCATATCCTGATTGGTCGTGATTACTGTTGGCAGGCGGCGGGCGTGTCGGTGATTGAACAGGGCGTAGAGTTTTTCCAATGCCCAGGGTGTCGAACTCTCCGCGCCGAGATCATCCAGAATGAGCAGTGGCGTATTGCGTACCTGATCAAATACCTGATCAAACGCTACCTCTGCATTTGGTGCATAGGTCGCGCGCAGGTGATCGAGCAAGTCTGGCACGGTGATCAGGATCGCTTCGTTGTCATAGGTTGATACACGATGGTTCGCAATCGCGGCGGCAAGGTGCGTCTTGCCCGTACCATATGACCCGGTGAGCAACAGCCAACCCTGCGGATTTTCGGCATATCCCCAGGCGCGTTCATAAATTGAGGAAAGTTCCCGGTTCTGGTCGTCATCGAAACCGGGGCGCGTCGAAGAAAAATTCTCGAATGTCTTATCTGCAAAATTGGCAAGGCTGCTCATCGCCTTGATGCGATCTACGCGCTGTTCATGCCGTTTTTGCGCCTGACAATCACAGGGGAACGCCTTGCCGAAACGCGGATCGTCTATCGGAACTTCATATTTGATATAGCCGATGTCGTGGCAAATCGGGCAGTCCCACGCGGGTCGAACTTCGGGCGCTTCAATCGGCGTCCCAGAATCGTTCGTATGACCCCGGTTCTCCCGATCCGCTTCCAGCTTCCGAAGCAGCCGCAGATAACTTATTTCCAGCTTGTTCGGCATAGCTTGACTTTCCTTCAATCGACCAGCGTTTGATGATACTTTCGACGTAGACAAGGCTGCGCTTATTACGTTCTACCGCAATCCGTATTGCTTCTACAAACCACGACGATGGATAGGTTTGCTCAATATCCCGCAGTTTATCGGCAAGCATCGGTGTAATTGGTCCGATATTTTGTTCATAGACTTCAAACAGGTTCGGACGTGGGGGCGCAAGCATGACCGGGAGATCATCGGCTTCGGGACGCCAGTCGCCGCGTTGTAGCGCATCAACGGCGATACGGCCTTTTTCTGTATTCAGAAAATAGAAATATTCTGCGCCTTTTTGAAAAGGGACAATCACCCGAAGCAATGTGCCGCGTCGGGTTGCGCGCTCCAGCGCCTTGTCGAGTTCGCGCACGCCATCGGCGGGATTATCGGCAAGGCCGCGCAAGAAAATCTCGTCCTCTGCCATATCTTGCCGCCGGATATAGCGGAATCGCCCTTCGCGGCGCTGCGACACCCAAAAGCAATAGAGTGTCAACTTTAACTCTCCCAGATCGTCAATGATCGGGAGTAGTTCGCTGAAGAATGGATCGGGCAGGCGAAAGTTTGCGCCGATTCCGGCCTCGAAACCGGGGAAGGAAGTTATCTGACTCATGAGTTCTATTTTATCAGATTCCAGACCAATTTGCCGCCGATGTTTTCCCACCGCGCACGTTTGTTTTCGTATAAAAAGACTAACGCGCCTTGAATCGTAGAGCGTGCCAGATAGTAGCTGACAGGTGACGCCAACGGATCACCAAGCGCGTGACAAACAGCATTCGTCAATGTACCTTCATCCGCCGGGGCAGTTTGTAAAGCAGCCTCAACCTGTTCAATCACACGGAGGATCGCCGCACGGTTGACACGAATCACCACCTTTGGATCGGGCAGATGAAGGCCATGCCCCGGTGCAAAGGTATAGGGTGCATTTTCCAACGTTTGCAGCACATCCAGCGCTTTTTGCAGATGAACCATGAACGGTACTGGATATTTCTGGATTGTCTCTACAGGCAGGAACGCATCGGCACTGAACAAAAACTCCCCTGTGCGCACCGCGATCTGGTTGGGCGAATGTCCAGCAATCGAGATGATTTCCAGTTCCGCACCTGTGATATTGATCATCCCCGGTGCGATCAGGTGATCGACCTTGCAGGCCTGCGCCAGTGTGAATTTACCCATCAGGGTATCGAACGGAAGCGCTCCAGCGGAAAGAAATATCCCTTCGATACCTGGATTTTCGATAAACGCTGCTTCCAATGCAGGGGCATAGACAACGAATGGTGGGAGCGTCTTTCGGAGATAGGCCGCACCGCCGAAATGATCGGCGTGTCCATGTGTCAGGATGAGCGCCGCCAGTTGCAGTTTCATCTCTTCGAGCGTCTTTTTGATTTTCTTTCCGGCGTCGTCATCCAGACCGGAATCAATGACGATAGCCTGATTGCCAACACGGATCAAGCCAGAATTTGCCCCGCTTTGCAGGTGGTATATATTGGTTGCGAGTTCGTGTACGACAAATGCCATATTCAGATTTTTCCAGAAATGAGAATTTATAAACCAGCGGCAAGTTCTTCGGCGCTTTGCTGCTTTGCGCCTGCCATATAGAGACCAATCTCTTCCTCACGGAGCGCTACCACATCTCTGAACGCGGCTGCAATCTTCCCGCCATACATAACGAGCAAACGATCCGAGAGGCGCATCACTTCCTGTAATTCCGCCGACACCAGCAGGATTGCCAGTCCTGCCGTGCGCTGATCTATCAATTTCTGATGGATAAACTCAATCGCGCCAACGTCCACGCCGCGCGTCGGTTGCGCCGCAATCAGCAGTTTGGGGTTCGCAGAAAGCTCTCGCGCTACGACCACCTTTTGCATATTTCCACCGGAAAGGGATCGGGTTGGCACGTCACCATTCCTGGCGCGAATCTGAAATTGCTGGATCAGGGCGCGACCATTCGTTGCTACTGCGCCGGGGTCGAGCAAGCCGCCGCGCGTAAACGGGGGTTTGTAATAACGGTCTATGATCAGATTTTCGTTGATCGAGATTTCGTCCGCTGTACCGTTTGTCAGACGATCTTCGGGGATATGGGCAATGCCGCGTTCCCGGATTACGCGCGGCTCCATGCCGATGATCGACTTGTCATCCATCAATACATCACCGCTGAGAGCGGGTAACAACCCGGTCAGAATTTCGACCAGTTGCGTTTGACCATTTCCCTCAACGCCCGCAATCCCGATAATTTCACCAGCACGTACATCGAACGAAACCGAATCGAGCGCCAGTTTTCCACTGCTGCTTCCACAGGATAAATTGCGAACCTGCAAAACAGGTGCGCCGGGTTGAGCAGGCGGCTTTTGTACTGATTCCAGCACTTCGCGCCCGACCATCATCCGGGCAAGATCGCGTTCAGTGGCTTCTTTGGTGTTGACCGTTCCAACGACAGCACCATCGCGCATGACGGTTACGCGATCTGAAATCTCGCGGACTTCGCGCAGTTTATGAGTGATGAAAATAACAGTCTTACCTTGCCCGACCAGATTACGAATCGCACCAAACAGATCGCTGGTTTCGCCGGGAGTGAGTACCGCTGTGGGTTCATCGAGGATGAAAATATCCGCGCCGCGATAGAGTGCCTTGAGGATTTCCACCCGCTGGCGCATCCCAACAGGAACGGTGTCGACGCGCGCTTCGGGAATCACTTGTAATCCATATTGTTCGGCAAGCTGGCGTGTTTCCCGGATCGCCGCTTTTTGATCGATGACGATGCCGCGTCGTGGCTCACGATTCAGCACAATATTTTCAGCAATGGTAAACGATGGCACAAGCATGAAATTCTGATGCACCATGCCGATCCCTATTT
>CAYSOC010000250.1:0-5576 GCA_964432445.1 uncultured Anaerolineaceae bacterium | reverse complement strand
GTGAACAATGTGTTTGTCACCTCGAGGCAAATCTAGGATACCGACAAGCTTATATCTCGCAGCAGCTGGCGCTTCTCCGTACCGCCGGGCTGATTCAGGATAGTCGGGAGGGGCTGAATATCTACTACCGTATCATTCGACCTGAGGTGTTTGCTCTGATCGACGTGGCACGGACAATGGTCGGTATTTCCCACCCACAAAGAGACGCCAGTACATCGCAAACCACATGTCCATGTCCGAAATGTGCAATGAAAAACAATTCACACCGAAAGTGAGAACTAATGATCAATGTGAAGGTACTTGGATCGGGTTGCCCGAACTGCAAGCGGCTGGAAGCGGTTGTGCGTAAAGTGGTGGAAACACGAAGCCTCCAGGCTGAAATTGAAAAGGTGACTGACTACGCCGAAATCATGAAATGGCCGATTCTGGCAACGCCCGGTCTTGTGGTGAATGGTAAGTTAGTCTCGGCAGGGCGGATTCCAGGGGAATCCGAAATTGCCAACTGGCTAGCCGAATAAACCAGCTACAGCAGTTTGCTCTTTTTTTGCTGGCATATATTCAACTTTCTGAATATAGATAAGGATTTATCTGATGGCGCACCTTGTCTCGTCTAGTAGACCTGCCCAACACCCAGAGCTACGCGCGATAGGTATGGTGGGTGTTCTGGCCATTCTCTGGTATACAGCCTATAACATCATTCAGCCATTGGCGAACTGGCTCACCTTCGGACTGCTCCAGATCCCTGCGGAGTCCCATCTCGGCGAGTCAGTCGCCTTCTTCCTCTATGATGTTCCCAAAATTCTGTTGCTCCTGAGCGGCATGATTTTTCTCATTACCGTTCTGCGCTCGTTCTTTAGCCCGGAACAGACCCGTGCCTTGCTGGGCGGCAAGCGTGAGGGTGTGGGGAATTTTCTGGCGGCGCTGTTGGGCATCGTTACCCCGTTTTGTTCTTGCTCTGCGGTGCCACTATTTATTGGTTTCGTGGAATCGGGTATCCCACTCGGCGTCACGTTTTCCTTTCTGGTCGCGGCTCCACTGATTAACGAGGTGGCGCTGACGATGCTATTCGGGATGTTTGGCTGGAAAGATGCTGGACTGTATGTTATCTCTGGGCTGGCAATTGCAGTGGTTGCAGGCATGGTCATTGGGCGACTGAAACTGGAACGCTACGTTGAACCATTTGTCTGGCAAATCAAAGGACAACGCCAGATAGATCTCGGTAAACCAGGCTGGACGCAGCGCTTTGATAGCGCATGGCAATCTACCCGTGACATCGTAAGCAAGGTTTGGCTATTCGTCGTGATTGGCATCGCCGTTGGGGCAGGGATTCACGGATATGTGCCAGAAAGCGCTCTCGTTGAAATCATGGGGAAGAATGCCTGGTGGTCTGTCCCGGTTGCAGTGGTTCTGGGCGTGCCGCTCTATTCTAACGCGGCGGGTATTATGCCTATCATCAGTACATTGATGGAAAAAGGTGCAGCACTTGGTACGGTGCTGGCATTTATGATGGCAGTGGTTGGCCTTAGCCTGCCTGAGCTGATTATTTTGCGCCGAGTCCTCAAACCACGTCTTATTGCCATATTCGTTGTTGTGCTTGTGCTGGGGATTACCATCACTGGCTATTTGTTTAATTGGCTCATCTAGGCCCTGTGGTATATGGGATAAGAGTCTCGGTTCTAACCCATTCGCGGAATATCAGAGTTCGTGTCGAGACTCCAAACCATACAACCGTCTATCTCTTGAGAGTCCCGTCTTCCATTTTGAAAAGGTAGTCCTCTTCCCAAAAACTGCCTTGACAGGTTTTTTGTCTAGACTATAATTTTATTATCCGAATATGATAATATTTGAATATATTACATTGCCTTAAGGTTCTCCCACGAACACGGATTGACCTATGAATCAAGTTGTTCACCGCTTCAAAGCTGAGTTTTTCAAGGTGTTGGCTCACCCAGCACGACTGGCAATTCTGGATCACCTGCGAGCCGGAGAGAAAAGTGTCAATGAACTCCAGGTTCTCCTAAATGCAGATCAATCAACAATCTCTCAACAGCTTGCTCGGTTGCGGAATGGCAACTTGGTCGATGCGCGTAAGGAAGGCACCACAGTCTACTACTCGGTGCGGGACCCAATGATTTTTCAATTAATGGATGTCGCGCGGGAGATCTTCAACAATCATCTCGTCAGCCATCAGTCCCTGCTGAAACAGGTTGCCGATGACGTACCCATCACCGAGTAGCTGCCCCAGCTAGTTGGGCCATTGTTAATTTTGAAACTGCACCATGTCCTGTTGAGTCAACTAGTAAAGCAGCCCTGAACCTGAAATCTATGAAAATTGGCACGACTCTCAATCTCGTTGACATCTGGCGAAGCGAATTCCAGAGTTACAACCTTCAAACGTTACAACAGGACATGGTGGCAGGGATTACCGTTGCGGCGGTGGCGCTTCCATTAGCGCTTGCTTTTGGGGTAGCTTCCGGTGCGACCGCCGCGGCAGGGCTTGTGACAGCCGTGATTGCTGGCTTTATTATCGGGTTGTTGAGTGGTGCTGGTACTCAAATTTCTGGGCCAACAGGTACTATGTCGGCAGTATTGGTCGTCATCGCCAGCCGATACGGGATTCAGGCGGTCTGGCTGACGACATTCATAGCTGGGTTTATTATTCTCGGCCTTGGGCTTCTGCGGCTGGGTTATGTCGCCAACTTTATCCCCGCCTCGGTCATCATTGGTTTTACCAGTGGTGTTGCTGCGATCATCTTCATCGGTCAGATTGATAACCTGCTCGGTGTGAAAACGCCCGCCAGTACCAATGCATTGCTGAAGCTTTTTCAATATTTCCAGGGCGGATTTATCCCCAACCCGACAACCATTGGTTTATCCGTTTTGGTGATTCTAATCATCCTGATTTGGCCCAAACGCATCGGTAAACGTATTCCGGGGACTCTTGCTGCGATTGTAATCGTGACTGGAATTGTCGATGTTTTTCATATTGGTGTCCCTGTCATTGGGACCATCCCACAAACGATTGTCCTTGCCGAGCACCTCACCCCGGATTCAATCCCCTGGCAACTAACGGGCAACCTGATTATCCCGGCGTTTTCCATTGCTGCACTAGTCGTGATCGAAGCATTGTTGAGCGGTGCCGCGGCGAATCGGTTACCCGAATCCAAGGCACGAATGGTGAATGATCAGCATTTGATCGCGTTGGGAATCGGCAATATCATCAGCCCATTTTTCGGAGGAGTGCCTGCGACGTCTGCGTTTGCACGGACGAGTATTGGGTTGCGGAGCGGGGCGCGTACACGGGTTGCTAGCATTGTCCATTCCATCGCTTTGCTGCTTGCGATTTTGATCGCAGCACCCGCCTTATCGAAGATTCCACTCTGCGTACTGGCTGGCGTGCTGGCGGTGACCACCTGGCGGATGAACAATTGGCGTGAAATCCGAAAGATTTTCAAGCGGCGCTTCAAAAGTGCGCTGACTGGATTCCTCATCACACTAGCAGGGACTGTGATTTTTGACCTTACCTCGGCAATTATCATAGGCGTTGGCATCTCGGCCATCATTTTTGTCTTTCGCAGT
Organism: uncultured Anaerolineaceae bacterium; assembly: GCA_964432445.1. Taxonomy (GTDB): domain Bacteria; phylum Chloroflexota; class Anaerolineae; order Aggregatilineales; family UBA2796; genus JBBRMW01. The sequence continues at coordinate 1,997 of CAYSOC010000250.1, read as the reverse complement.
AGTCAGATCGAAATTGAACGCAGTACCGTTGATGCCAAAAAAATGGAAGAACGCGGTCATAAAATGCTCTCGACGGCGGACCAAATCCTCGTTGTGTATGTAATGGGACCGCTATTTTTCGGAACGGCCGCTACTTTCGAGAATGAACTGCGCAACACTCAGGGAGTACGCGACATTATCCTGAGTTTACGAACGGTGCACATGATCGATACCACTGGGCTATACGTTCTCGAAGACTTGATCAACCGGGTACAGGCAGCCGGGGGGCAGATCTATCTCAGTGGGACGAACGCCAATGTGCTCGCTTATTTAAGACGCTCCGGTCTTATCGATCATATTGGCGAGGAGCATGTCTTCTGGAGCGCCTTTGAGGCGATTGTTTCAGCGGACAGGTACCGATCATCTACTACGCCGTCTCTGACCTGAGAGGACTAGCATAGCTATACTCCGGTCACTATAAAGAGGTAATCTGCATGTCAAAGGAGTTGGCTTTTCCTTTCGCGTAGACACGCTCGCATCTTCCTCACGGATCGCTCCGGTGAGAGCACCCGATGAAGCATGTGTGAACCTTTCCACTCATACGTCTCAAAACGTAGCCGAGCCGGGTTTCACCATGATCGGAGTCAATAGGTGTTGACATAGCTCGCACTTAACAAATACTCGTATTCGCTTATCAGGACGATGGAAATATGTGACGTCCAGTTTCATGGAGCCAGTTGGTGGCGGCCTGGTCGATTTCTCTAGCCTGCTTCTGATTCATTGCATCATCCGTGATGACAATGATGTCAACGAGGGGATCAGTTTCCTTCGTAGAATCACTGTGAATCTGGTAATAAAGCCGTTTCATAATCTGGACAGCGTTCAGCATGAAATCGTAGTCTGCACGCCCTTCCAACTCCACAAAGCCCATATGATCGGTATAGCTCAAATAGTATTGCTTCATATCATTCTTTCCTCTTGCAGGTTAAATAGACCCGCATACCTGCTCCGCGCCGATTAGGGTAACTCTTGTCAGAAACCTCAATCACGGATATTCCAGCGTTGACAATGGCGCGGCTAATCTCCGCACAAACACTGGAAATCTCTGATTCATTTGCCATGACACGTAGCTTAAAAACGCCCGTTGGTAAGCCATCGGCATCTTCAAAGATGGAACCACTAAATTTACCTTGGGCACGGCTGTGATCGTCGCCCTGATGCCACTGCTGATCGCCCGAATCCCAGTAGTAGCCTGACCGCTCCAGGATCGCGTACAGATCCTCGTGTGAGGCATTCCGCTTCATCAGCCCACACTGCCCGGAAGGAAGCGCCCTAAGGGTTTTCTGCGCTTCCAACAATTTCTTCGTTTGTCGCATGGTGCTCACCCTTTATGCCTATTCTATATGCTTTGCCTCAAGGGGTAGATTTTGAATAACAACGTGCTCACGCAGCCGAATTCCAGAGACCATTGCTTTCAGGTACTCAATCGCCTTTTCATTGCGCGTGCGCAAAGCTCGCAGAAATTCTATTTTCTGTCCCATCGCGCAGGCGTGCTGATAGCCTTCGAACAAATCACTCGTTGAGACGAATCCCATCTTGAGATAGAGTGGCAGAATATCGCGGACAATTTTGTATTCTGGCTCACCGCCATGCTGCTCAACCTCGGCGCGGTAAGCCGCTTCCGCATCCCCCAGACCTGCTTCAAATGAGGCGCGTAAGTGCAACGGGATAAGTTCAGCGATCTGATAAAGCGCCACTCCATCGGTGGTGGGATAGGACAGCTTGATTTGTTGCGCGTAGCGGGTGATGTCTAATTCGGACATCGCCGGATAGACTTGGACATCTTCTTGAGGGTCAGAATGATCAACATCCTGATGATCATGTTTGGTTAGTTCAGGTTGGACAGCAGACATGGAGGCGACAGGAGCTTCTGCTTCAATTGTTGTAACGTCTGTTGCTGTGTTGTCTAATGTCTCGTCCATTCCACACCCACATGTCGTGCCTGATGACATTAACCA
>CAYSOC010000249.1:0-5623 GCA_964432445.1 uncultured Anaerolineaceae bacterium | reverse complement strand
ATTACCGCGAACGCTATCCGTTCAAACTTGCGCCGGATGCTGCCGATGATGGTACGATTGCCGCGCTCAAGGGTTTTCTCGAAGCACTCTATATCGCTTATGGCCTGAACATTACTGTGAGTCTGGACGCATGATCCCCAATATCCCGATTGTACTCAGCACACTGGCACAGCCGTTTTACCTGACCACCGTCGACCTTTCCACGCTGGATAACTGGCGCTATCTATTGCGCGATGCTGATCCGCTGACTGCGGTACGCCTGATAAATGGTAAACGCTGCCACAGCGAACCAGCCTTGTTCAGCGAGTTTGCGGCGGCCTTGCAATTTCCATTGTACTTCGGGAAGAATTGGGATGCGCTGACGGATTGCCTGAGCGACCTGCCGCGATGGGTGCAAACTAAACAATCGGTCATCATCATTGCCGATGCCGATCAAATTTTGTGTCATGATGAAGATTTACCTGTGCAGTGTTTTGAAGTCCTGCACAACGTCGTCATTGGGCGTAGTGTTCCAATCCGGGTCGTGTTCCATTGCGGGAAAGTCGATCCCGCCTACAATTTCCGACGCACCCGCTTTCTAGGTAAACTGGAACGCGCCAAAATCACCCCGACAGAAATCTCCTAGTGTTTCATTCCTCAAATACGGAAAACCAGGACGAGGTGTCAGGGGGTGGAAAATGCCGAATACTGGTTTGGCAACGTCTGGTAGCTGTTCCCCGTCGCTATCGCCATTCTTTTGTTTATCGTATTTGAGGAACCGGGCAGTATGGCGGATTGAGTTTAGCTGATCTTGTCTTCGCTCACTTGCAGGAAATATTCCGGCGGTACTTCTTCTACCAGCCATACGCCATTATCAGAACAATAAAAAATGTAGCCATCCTCGTGCATTCGTTTGGCATCAATGTGAAAGACAACCGGAACACCATGCCGCTTTCCAACCTTCACTGCGGTTTCTATATCCGGCGAAAGATGGACATGATGCCGATTCATTTTCAGAATACCATTCTTATAGAGATTGCCAACAACAGCGCGGCTGGTCCCGTGATACAGCACGTCCGGCGGTACGGCAGGCTCAAGTTGCAAATCGACCTCTACACTATGCCCCTGATTTGCCCGGATACGTGTTTTAGTTTCATCGAACGAAAAGCGTTGTTTGCTGTTCTTTTCGACAACTTCTTTCAATTCTTCTAAAGTCAGTTTGATGTTGCGTTTGGCGCAAGCTGCCAGCAAATCATCTACCTTTACCCAACCACCAACTTCCAGCGTCAATCCCAATTCTTCGGGAGAATGACGCAGGTGTTTCGAGAGATATTTGCTTGCCTTTACGAGCCGCTTATCATCCATTTTCTTTGCTCTAAATTGATGAAACCACTATACATCATTATGGATATTCAAACGATTTGAGACCCTCTTGTCTGATATAATCTTTGTAACTCGCTCACCTGTTCGGGTTCAAGATAACTGATGTCCGATCAAGAAAAGCCCTTTATCCATCTTCACGTACATACCGAATATAGTTTGCTTGATGGTTTGAGCAAGATTCCAAAACTTGTCACCCGTGCCAAAGACCTCGGCATGTCGTCGATTGCAATCACCGATCACGGCACAATGTACGGCGCGATGGCGTTCTACCGTGCGGCAAAGGATGCTGGCGTCAAGCCGATCATCGGCATGGAAAGCTATCTGGCAAAATCCAGTCGCCTGATTCACGACCAGTCAGAACGTCAACCCTATCATCTGCTATTGATTGCTAAAAATGCAACAGGCTATCTCAATCTATTAAAACTCGCTTCCGAAGCACAACTTTCCGGTTTCTATGGAAAGCCGCGTGTTGATAAGGAATTGCTATCTCAATATAGCGAAGGATTAATTTGTACGTCTGGCTGTCTGGCGGCGGAGATTCCGCGTGCCTACGCTGACGGTAATGAACAAAAAGCACTCAAACTAATTGGTGAGTATCAGGATATTTTTGGCAAGGAAAACTATTTTCTGGAATTGCAACATCACGATATTCCTGAAATCCATCCTCTCAATAAATGGTTGATTGAGAATAAATCCTTTGCGAATGTACCGTTGCTGGCGACGAACGATGTGCATTATGTGATGGAAGGCGACTTCACCACGCACGATATTTTGCTGTGTATCCAGACAGGCGCAAAGCTGCACGAATCCAAGCGAATGCGTATGACGGACAATAGCTATTTCCTGCGCAGCGCCGACGAGATGTGGGCGCTCTTCGGAGATGAAGCACCGGAAGCGCTGAATAACACGCTCCTTGTTGCGGAAATGTGCGATGTCAACCTTGATGATAAGAAATATCACTTGCCAGTGTTCCCCGTCCCGGAAGGGCATGATGCCGTTTCCTATCTGACCATGCTCACCCGACGCGGTGCGGAATGGCGCTGGGGGTCAGATTGGGAGAAGTTCCTGCCACGTCTGGAATATGAACTCGGCATCATCATCAAGATGGGGTTTGCCACCTACTTCCTGATCGTCTGGGATTTGCTGCAATTCGCGCGTCATGCCGACATCTGGTGGAACGTGCGCGGTAGTGGTGCAGGTTCGGCAGTTGCCTATTGTCTGGGGATTACGGGACTTGATCCGATCCCGAACAACCTGATTTTTGAGCGTTTTCTGAATCCGGGGCGCGTTTCCATGCCAGACATCGACATCGACTTCCCCGATGACCGCCGCTTCGAGATGATCGAATATGCCAAGAGCAAATATGGTGAGGATAAAGTCGCGGCGATCATCACCTTCAGCGCGTTGAAGGCACGCGCGGCGATCAAGGATGTGGCGCGTGTTCTCGAATATCCACTTGCCGAAGCGAATAAACTGGCGTCACTTGTGCCACAAATCCCCAGCAAGCCTGTTACGTTGGCGCAATGTCTGGATGAAGAGGGCGAAAACGCGGTCAAGGATTTGGTCGATATTTATAATGGTGATCCGCAGGCGCGGAACGTACTGGACACCGCTGTAAGCGTCGAAGGCATGACGCGCCACGTCGGAACACACGCTGCCGGAATCATCATCTCTGACAAGCCATTGGTGCAATATCTACCGCTGCACCGTCCCACGAAAGATAGCGAAGGTGGCGTGCCGATCAAGCAGGTGACGCAGTTCCCGATGGAAATCTGCGAATCCATCGGCCTGCTGAAAGTAGACTTCCTCGGCCTTTCGACGCTCACGATCATGCGTAAAGCGTGTGAATTGATCAAACGCTATCATGGGATAGACCTGTCGATGGAAAATATCCCCTATCGACCTGATCCAAATGACCCGGAACAGCAGCAACGGGTTAAGGCAGCTTTCGATTTGATCAGTTCTGGTGAAGTTACGGGTGTGTTCCAGCTTGAAAGCGACGGAATGCGGAAAATGCTCGTCGAGATGCGCCCACAAACGTTCGAGCATATCACGGCGGCAATCTCGCTCTACCGCCCTGGCCCGCTGCAATTTATTCCGACATATATCAAGCGTATGCACGGTGAAGAAACTGTTGAATATTTGCACCCTGTATTAGAAAGCATATTGTCCGAAACTTATGGCATTGTATGCTATCAAGAACAAATCCAGCAGATAGCGGCGCAACTATTCGGATACTCTCTTGGTGACGCCGACCTGATGCGGCGTGCTGTCTCCAAGAAAAAAGCCAAAGACCTGATGAAGCACAAGGAAACCTTCATAGAGAAGGGGCCAGAATTTGGCGTCGAACCAGACGTAGCCGAAAAAATATTCGATATGATCGAGTTTTTTGCAGCATATGGCTTCAACAAGTGTCTGGTTTATGATACCGAAGTGATCGACGCCGACACCGGGCGCATGGTCAAAATTGGAGACGTAGCGACAGGAAAAGTTAAATTATCGCATACGGTAACTTGCGATACAGATACCCTGTATTTGCAGTCCGGTAGAGTAACGGACGCGCATGAAAATGGCATAAAACCCGTCTTTAGGCTTACATTGAATTCAGGTCGGCAAATCGACGCAACTGATAATCATCCCTTTTTCACTTTCAACGGTTGGCGTTTACTTGGAGCGTTGAAAGCAGGAGATCGTCTCGCCGTTGCCCGCAGGCTACCAGCCCAGGCTGCCAAATCATGGGAAGATCACAAGCTAATTGTTTTGGGACATCTCCTTGCAGAAGGCAATTTATGTCATCCACATGGCTTATACTACTATACCAACGACAACCAACAGTGGACTGACTACGTTTCAAATTTGGAAAAGTTCGATAATGTAGCCGCCAGCACTCATTTGCGACGTGGTAACATGCATGACGTTTACAGTCGAAAAATTGATCCAACTCGGCCTAACAGCGTTGTGCGGTGGATCGAACAGATTGGGCTAAGAAACGCCAATTCTTATACCAAATTTATCCCTGACGAAATCTTTGAACTTCCAAATTGCCAAATTGCCTTGATGATCGCAAGGATGTGGGAAGGTGATGGGAATATCGATCCCAAAAATCGCTTTGTTTATTACGCGACATCTTCCGAACGCATGGGACGACAGCTACAGCACCTCCTAACACGATTTGGAATTACTTCCAGATTGCGGCAAGTTCAATTTAAATATCGCGGAGGGATCAAATTTGGCTATCAATTGCATGTAACAGGTAACCACAATTTAAAACTGTTCCGCGATTCGATAGGAATAAATTTCGTCAGCACGGGTCGCCGTGAACTCTTGACGCAATTAGTGCTAGAAGCGCCACAAGCTATAAGTACCAAAGACAGTATTCCGCTTCAAGTCCGGGATATTGTTCGTAAGGAAAAAGAAAAATCAGGTCTTACATGGCAAGCAGTAAGTGTTGGCGCAGGTGTTTCGATCACGGAATTTCAAAAACCTTCCAATGTTACCAAAGGTGGTTTCACTCATGCTGTAATCGGTAATCTTGCTCATTTCTTCGATTCGCCTGAACTGAAGAGACACGCAGAAAATGATATTTTCTGGGATGAAGTCGTTTCGATTGAACCTATCGGCGAGCAAATGACCTATGATCTCACCGTAGAAGGGACACACAATTTCGTTGCCAATGGCATTATCGTTCACAATTCACACGCCGCCGACTATTCGATCCTGACCTGCCAGACGGCGTACCTCAAAGCGCACTATGCTGCCGAATACTACATCGCCCTTCTGACTGTCCAGCGCGACGTTGCCGAAGATGTGGCGCTGTTTACTTCGGACTGTCGGCGTCTGGGCATTCCGATCCTGCCGCCAGACATTAACGCCAGCGAATTTGACTTCACCATTGAAGAAAACAAGGGCAAGCGTTCGATTCGCTTTGGGCTTGGCGCGATTAAATTTGTTGGTGAGGCAGCCGCACGCGCTATTTCTGACGAGCGTTTGCAAAATGGGAATTATCAAAATCTGGTGGATTTCTGCACGCGCGTCGATTTGCGTGTTTTGGGCAAACGCGGTTTGGAGTCTTTGATCCGCGTCGGGGCTTTCGATGCGTTTGGTCGGCGCGATGTGCTTCTGGCAAATCATCAGCGCATGGTGGATTATAGCCACAAGCTGTATGAAGATCGCAAGCGTGGTCAGATTGATATGTTTGGTGGTAGCACCAAACTTGCCGAAGATGATATATCGCTGTTCCTCAAGACAGCGCCTGATTTCA
>CAYSOC010000248.1:0-5630 GCA_964432445.1 uncultured Anaerolineaceae bacterium | reverse complement strand
TGCCGTGATCGATGCGGATGTCGATCAAATAATTTATTCAGAAACCTACAGTGAACATGGAAAACCACGTTTAAAACTCTATAATCCCGATTATGTTGAGGCTGATGTTCAATGGATCAACGATTACGAAATTGTCGTTAGCTATGATTGGTATCCGCTTATTTCTGAGGAATACGCAGATGGTGGCACACCCTATTTGCGACTCATTGACCTGCGAACGCACACAAGCCGCCTGATTTCCGCCGAAGAACGCTTGTCGCCTGTTTCCTCCAAAGGAGATGTACTTGTCAAGAAATCCGGGGAACTTTTTCTCTACAACATTTCAACGGATACGATGCGCTCAATTGGGGATACTCCTCTGGAATTAAAAGCGGTCATCTGGAGTCTCGATGGACGCTATGCGCTGCTCAACACAGGAAAAATAGAAACAATAAACGTTGCAACGGGCATACGCAAGGTATTGCTGGAAAAAGGTGACGTCACCGTACCTTATCCAGATATGACGAGAAAAACGTCATGGTCGGCAAACAGTAATCACGCTTTATTGACGGATGATACCTCTTTTTATCATTTCGACGCGCGCACTGATGACTTGGAAAAACTTCCCTACCTATTCCCTAAAGGTAACGCTTATCCGACCTGGGAATGGCGATCTGGCGATATAGCTACTCTTTCGTGGTCGGAAGAATCTGTTACATACCAAAATAGTAATAGGGTTGCCCACTGTGATTTCTCTCAAAAGGCAGTCTGCATTCAAGGACAAGCTGGCCTGTCCTACGGTTATGGTCTGCCCGATATGTCAAACGATGCACGTTACATTGCCTACGTTCATAGTGATGTACAGATTTATGATCAAAAAGCGCAGCAGAAATACTCCTATCGCCCACCGGCACGAAGCTATATGACTGTTCCAGGCGGCGAAGCGCGGTTTCATCCAACACTTCCCTGGCTATTAACTTTCAAGCATGGGCTGATCGCAGGTGGAGGGGATTGCTGTCGGCATTATGGTGTCATTCGCGCAGATGGCGCATATCAGCGCGATCTGGGATTTATGTATGGTTTCATCGAGCCTCTGGTGCTGGACTGGTTGCCGGAGCGCGTTCCAGTTCAGGAGATGGGTTCAACGCTAATCACACCAATCTACCCAGTGCCAGATCGCATTATCAAAGGTGTCGATTGGGCAGAAGATATAGTCTGGAATCCCAACAGCGATCAGTTGTTGATCAACTATGGAAATTCTGTTTACGTTGCGGATATTGACAACAAATCTGGCAAACGAATATTCAAAGACACAGGTAGCAGAACAGCATATTGGGATGGCGACCCCGCTGGTGATTTCTGGTTTTCAGTGCTTGGTGCGGTTTCTCCTGTACCCTTAAAACAGCCTTTTGTTGTTAATCAAACTACAAACAGTGGCGGCTATCTGCAATGGGAAATCCTTGATGCGCAAACCAGACAGGTTGTTTGCACTCTCAATCACGATGTCTGGCAAGTCATTATGAGTGTTGACAATCGACTTGGGTTGCTGCAAACACCATACGAAGACGCCGAAATATGGGATATTCGCACCTGTCGCAAAGTGTTTACATTGTCCAGCCCTGCGCTTGGTGCGGCATGGTCACTAGATGGGCGCTGGCTGGCGATCAGCAGTTCATGGGATATTCACCTGTATTCGACGGATCGTTTTCGCTGAACAGAAAATGAAGACGTGATTTCTCCAATACACTTCCTTCATTGTGCCACATCATTTTTTCATCTTTTTGGCGTGCGCAGTTTGGAAGTTCCTATACAATAAAATAGTGTTTTGTGATGAAAGGTGGTTATGTTGCGGCACATACGTTGGATATTAATTGCTCTATGTTTAGTGATGAGCATCGGCATTTCATTCCAGGAAGTTCGCGGTCAAACAGCAAGCTGCCCGGAATTGTTCAAGCAGGCCAATCTACTGCTGACGCAGGCCAAAGACAGCTTTGATAAGGGAGATATGGCAACTGGCAAAGCCCTCGTGAAAGCGGCACTGGCGTTGCTCAAACCCTGCCTGACTTCGGCCAGTTGCGCCTCCGCTCCGCAAGTTTCACTCATTCTGGAACAGGTTGACTCTCAAACCAAAGTATCCGATTCGATCAGTCTCGTGAGTGGCGCACAGGCGCTCCTTACAACCTGTGCGGGCGGTGCAAGTAGTACCACCGCAACGCCGACCCGTCGTCCACCAAGCGCTACACCGCGCCCAACGCTGACACGCTTGCCGACGCTGACGCGCGTTCCCACCCGTCCGCCACGCCCAACCATCGCACCCACCAGCAACTTCAAAGGCACAATCGCATTCACAGCGTTTTCCGGTTCGGCAACTTCCCTCTATCTGAAAAAGGGGGGTGATGAGCGAATTCAGCGCGTCACCATCGGCCTGACGCCGGGCAATCCCAGCTTCTCGCCGGATGGCAAACAGGTCGCTTTCTCTGCCCTTGTATCCGGCTCGTCCTTATCCGACATTTGGGTGATGGATATAGATGGAAATAATCTGCGCAACATCAGCAACAACAACGCCACCGATGTGAACCCGGTTTGGTCGCCCGATGGGAAGTCCATCTTCTTCCTTTCCAACCGTGACCGCCGCACCACAACAAGCCTCGAATATGCAGTTTACAGCGTTGATACGGAAGGCTTCAATGTGACGCGCATCACCAGCCCGTCGGCAGCGCTGATTTCCTTCCAGCGTATTGCGGTTTCGCCGGACGGGAAATCTATCGCTACCCGATATGGCACTGGAATCAGTACGCGCATTACCGTTTTTGATATGGATGGCAAGGAACAGTACACCATTCAGAACGCCTATCCATTGACCAATCTGAGTTGGTCGCCGGATGGAAAGGAAATCCTCTATGGTGGACGCCTGATTGGTGAACTGACAACACAGCCGGTACGCGCCTTCAAGGTAGGCACAAGTACCGCCGCCACACCGGAAGAAATCGGCGTCGATGTGATCACCGATGTGACGACGTTACGCTGGTCGCCGGATGGTCAGCAGATCGCATTCACCCAACAAATTCAGCCGGGGAGCTTCTCCTATCGTGTACTCTACATCTATGACCTTGCGACCAAGACGCAATCGGCGCTGACTTCGCTCAGTTATGATGTTGCCGAAATCGACTGGACGACTACAGAGATCGATCTGGATGCCGTTGCCACCGCAGTCGCTGCGCGCCCAACCGCGACCCGCACACCGACCCGCACTCCAATCCCACCGCGCCCGACCCTTGAACCCACCAACGATTTCGATGAAACGGTGGTCTTTACAAGTAATCTTGCCTATGGACAAACTTCGTTCACTTTCGACATTTACATTCAAAGTGGCGGCAGCGAACCACGCCGTCTGACATCGGGATTCACCAATAACAACGCTCCCATACTTTCGCCGGATGGCAAGCAAATCGCGTTTGCTTCGACGCGCAACAGTGCCACTTACGACATTTTTGTGATGGATGTGGACGGGAAGAATGTAGTCAATCTGACGAATCGGGGAGCCTCACAAGATTACTCGCCGTCGTGGTCGCCGGATGGAAAACGTATTGCGTTTTATTCCAATCGGGATGGGGTGCAATCCAGCGCCTACGGACTATATGTGATGAATGCCGATGGTTCAGAGGTGCGTCAGTTGACCGAACCATCTACTCTGACTTCATCGCTCTATCGCCCCAAATGGTCATCGGATGGAAAGTTCATCGCCATCAAGACTGGCTCTCCCAGCCGTATCGTTGTCTACGATACCGAAGGGAAGGAACAATATCGGTTGAATAACATCGTCGTGATCTACGGGTTCGATTGGTCGAAAGACGATAAGCAGTTTGTATTTGTTGGTCAGACTGCCACCAATTCCTTCGCAGCCGCGCGGGTTTTCACCGTTCGGGCAGAGGCGACGGCGACAGCAACAGCGTTACTGCCGGATGTAGCGGATGTCAGCTTTGTGTCCTGGGTATCTGGAACAACCAAAATTGCTTACAGTCAGGGACTCATCACGGGGAACAGCTTCGGGCGGCGTGTGATGTACACCTATGACATCGCTGCGAAGGAAACCGCAGCTATCACGAGCGCGGATCAGGATGTCTACGATTTTAGCTGGATCGAGACGAAGATAGATACCGCCGATTTCGGGCTGGCAGCCGTGACGCCAACACCATTCCCAACCAGAGCCGTGACACCTACCATCGCCGCCACGCCATAGCGAGTGCAATCGCCTCTGTCTTCTCGTCCCGGTAAACCCCACCCTAAATCCCTCCCCGCCAGCGAGGAGGGACTCCCAGACCAGGGGTTAACTCCCTTTCCCTACCTGTGGGGATAGGGGTTAATGCCTTTCAGATACTCACTGAGTGAGGGGAGGTTTAGCCTGTGTTGTTTATGTGTCGCACTCAGGATAGACGTTATTTGCTCTACAGAGAATTTTTCTGTCATTAACACAATGTTATAACGAATAGGAAAACCCATTGAGTTTGTTTTTTCAAACGTGTAAACTGGAATTATCTGGTTTGTGGGGTGATTAACATGGGCGTCAGATTTGAATGGGCGAATGACGATCATTTCGTTGTCTATACCTATATTGAGTTTCCCTGGACATGGGAAGAATATCGTGCCTTGCTCGACGTTATGATGGCTGAGGTCAAGGAGGAACCGCATCCCGTTGCAACAATCGTTAACATTGCCGAGATGAGGACTTTCCCGGCAGAGGGTAACGTGATGCAGAATTTGCAATGGATTGAAAAAATCATGCCGGCCAATGTGTTTGGCTCTGTGATTGTTGGGGCGTCGCACGTTGCCAAATCCTTCATGAATGTGATGATGCAGATTCGGCCTCGTTCCAGGCAACTCACGATGTTTTCAGAGACGATGGAAGGCGCTCATGAAATGCTTGCCAAACGCTATCAGGAAATCTATCCTGAAGGTCAGTTTGCAACCAAAATCTCAACTGCGGGAAAGTAGACAACAATAACAGGGTGCGCTTTTGACGGCTACAAAGGCATTGTCAAAATCTCTTTCAATTGATGCCAAACCATTTGAGGGAGATTTTGCCGCTCCTTGATCCCCCATATCAACACTCCACTGGTTGAATGATGAAAAAATTGGACGGGTGAAAAATATTACCCGGTTTCCAAATTAATAACAAATACTGTTTGCAATAAATGATAGTATTGACACAAAACACCAAAGCCATTACCCTCAGATCAACTATGTTTCACACAACAAGGGTTGCTTGTAGCATTTCGTCGAGGAGATACCCTTATGGAACTCACGTTTACTTACCTGGATAAGATTACGAGACAGTTTATGCTTGAAGAAGTGGAACTGGATATCGTAAACAATACCTTGCATGAAATCGCGGGGATAAACGAACGCGGACGATGTATATATCCTGCCTTGCTGAAAAAGGCAGTAATTTCACACGATTCGATATGGCTGGCAAGGCATCTCTGTCAGGCATACTATTTCAACTGTTCCGAGTCCGAAATATCCTCCGAATCCGGCATCGTTTCAAAAGCCGCAATTCAGCTAATTACGCTGGGCGAATTCAATTATTTCTACATGCGGGGGTTGTGTCGACGGGCGTTATCCGAACATCAGGAGTCGATGCTTTTCTATCG
>CAYSOC010000247.1:0-5696 GCA_964432445.1 uncultured Anaerolineaceae bacterium | reverse complement strand
TAGCCCGGTGCTTCAAGGCGTGACCCACCCTCAATCCCTCCCCGCAGGCGAGGAGGGACTTCCAGACGGATGCGCGTTGGCTCCCTTTCCCCGCAGGCAGGGAAAGGGTGGGGGATAGGGGTCAAGCGCTGATTTTCATTTGCAAACAAGCCTTTCAGCGCCGGGGCTGGATGAGTCAACGACGGTTCGCCCGCTTTGATATTCCTCGTTATAGTTATCTCCTGTTAGCAATTCTGAGCAGGCTGCGATGATTTTTTCCGATAAAGATATTAAACGGCTGATTGTCGAGGGCAAAATCAAAATTGACCCGACGCCACAGTTTGACCTTCAGCTTGGTTCGTGTTCACTCGACCTGCGCCTGGCGGGTGAGTTCAGCGTGTTCGAGTACACACGCTATCCCTATATTGACATTCGTAACCCCGCGCAAATCGAACACACACGACAGGTAACGGTCAAAGAGGATGAACCTTTCATCCTGCATCCGCGTAGTTTTGTGCTTGGTGTGACGATTGAGCGCGTGGAATTGGCAGACGATATTGTCGGGCGTCTGGAAGGGCGTTCCAGTCTGGGGCGTCTGGGGATCATCGTTCACGCCACAGCCAGCGTGATCGACCCCGGCTGGCGCGGGCGCGTTGTCCTCGAACTGGCAAATCATGGCGCAATGCCCGTCGCACTCTATTCTGGCGTGCGCGTCTGTTCCGTAACATTCGAGCAGGTATCCACGCCCGTCGAAAATCCATACTGGCGCAAGGCCAAAGCCAAATATGCCAACCAGCAAGGGCTGGTTGCCAGCCGTATTGCAGATGATCCCGAAGTGCAAACCGATAACCATCTCACAGGAGAAAACAGAAATAATGCTGGAAATCCTCGTCGCGCTTGACCTCGAAACGACGGGCTTTAGCGCCACCGACGACGCTATCATCGAAATCGGCGCAGTAAAGTTTCGCGGCGAGGAAGTGATCGAAACCTTTCAAACCTATATCAACCCGGAGCGGAATATCCCGCCGCGCGTGACTGCCATCACCGGGATCAACCAGAGCAAAGTCGCAGGCGCACCGAAATTGCCGGAAGTCCTGCCACGCTTCAGGGAATTTGTAGGCGAACATAACATTGTCGGGCATAACATCGGCTTCGATGTCGATTTTCTGCGTGCCAAAGGACTGCCCTTGCCCGGTAAGACCATCGACACCTACGAACTGGCGTCGATTCTGCTACCGACTGCACCGCGCTATAACCTGAATGCGATTATGCAATTGCTCAATCTGAGCGTCGATGGCGATTATCACAGCGCCCTGACCGATAGCAAAGCCGCGATGCTGGCCTATAACGCGCTCTGGAAAATCCTGATCGCTACCCGTCGTTCTACTGTGGTAGATATTGTCGAAGCTGCAAAGGGGCTGGACTGGCTCGGCAAACTGCCATTTGAGGCGGCGTTGGGTGTGATCCCGTTGAATGGTGTGGCACAACCTGCTCCTGTCACAAAACAGATAGCAACACCGCCTGCTCCCGCTGTAACGCGCGAACTCTCCAAGAGCGCCGCAGAAGTGCAATCGGCAACCTATGGCGCATTCCGCTTCAATACCCATGACCTGCTGGAAGTCCCCGCCGGGATCGAGCGTGGCGCTGGCTATCTCTCTGGCGCGATTCAATATTCCAGTGAATCCCATGAAAAGATCGGGATCATCACCTATAACCAGTACAACACGGATACGCGCGACAGGCTGATCGACGAAGCGCTCCCGACTGCGGCGCATGTGACAGGCATCCATCCCAAAACAGCGATCCTCAAATCGCGCGCGTTCTATCTCTGCCCGCGCCGCCTGGAAACGCTGCGCCGACGCCCACCCACCAGCATCGAAGAACTGCGTGTCCTCGCCAAAATCCTGTTCTGGGGCGAAGAGGCGTTGATCGGGGATCGGGATTCGATTTCCCTGCGCGGCCCTGCGGAATTGCTGGCATGGTCACGCCTGAGCGCCGAAGATGAGAACTGTACGCTGGAACGCTGCGAGGAGCAGACCAAAGGCGCGTGTCCATTCTACATGGCCTGTCGTGCGGCGCAGCAGGCCGATCTGGTCTTTGCCGATCAAAGCCTGCTTTTTGCGGATACTGCCAGTCAATCGCCTATCCTGCCGGAACTGAATTATCTGATTGTGGATGACGCGCACCATATCGAGGACGCCGCGACCAACGCCCTCAGCAAGCGGCTCGATCTGGATGATTTCAAGCGCTTGCTTGCCGATCTTGGATCAATGCGCAAGGGGTTGATTTCCGACCTCTATGCCGTGATTGAACCCGCCCTCTCCGAAAAGCAGCGCACCAATACGCTGGATTACCTGAAAGTGCTGGCGGATTCGGTGCGCGGGATGCAGCACCACAGCGATAAACTGTATGAGGCACTTGCCAATTTGTTGAATGCCGAGGGCGCAAGCAAGAACGAATTCATCGTACAGACGCGCATCACGCCGAAAATCCGCGAACAGTCCTTCTTTGAGCCGATCCGCGCAACATGGGCAGTCTTGCACGAGTTTATCGGGGATGTTGGCGCGGCGATGAGCAAACTCGCGGATCGCATGGTCTCCCTACAGGATCGGTTGATTAATCCCGCCCTGCCAGATGTGATCGCCAGCGCACGCGCCGCCAGTGATCACCTCGCAGCGGTATACGTACAGTTAGAGACCTTCATTATCAAGCCTGATCCAAATACGATCTACTGGCTGGATTCCGGGCAGGATCAGCCGATCCCGGTGATTCGCTCTGCTCCGCTCCACATCGGGCAGGCGGCAGAGGCGGCATTGTGGGCGCGCAAGTCCACCATCCTGACCGGTACGACGCTGCAAGCAGGCAACGGCTTCGATTACATCCGCGAACAGTTGAACGCGCCTGTCAGCATTAGCGAACAAATCATCGAAAACACAGCGGACTTTAAAGAAAATGTCCTATTATTCCTGCCATCGGATATAGCCGAGCCGAACGACAAGGAAGGCTATCAGCGCGGAATAGAAAAAGCGATCACCGAACTCGCCAACGCTCTCGATGGACACACGATGGCACTCTTCACCGGCTACGGTCAGATGCGCCAAACCGGACAGTCACTGGGGCCGAAACTTGCCGCCAATAATATCCAGATTCTGGATCAGTCGGATGGGACGAGTCGCCACGCTTTGATCGAGGGCTTCCATACCACAGAGAAGGCAGTGCTGTTCGGTGGCAAATCCATGTGGGAAGAAGCCGAACTTTCGCCGGATGCCCTAGCCGCGCTGATCATCACGCGCTTGCCGTTCATGACGCCAGGCGAGGCTGTCACCAGCGCACGCGGCGAATCGATCAGCGAGTCATTCAATAACTATTCCGTGCCAGACGCAATTGTGAAATTCCGGCAGGCGTTTGACCGTCTAAGCCGCCCGCGTTTCGGGCGCAAGGGGATCGTCGTCGTGCTGGATAAGCGCCTTGTCACCAAAAGCTACGGTCAGACGTTCATTGAAAGTCTGCCGCCGTGTGCCATACAACGCGGAACGCTTGGCGAACTTGGACGCGCGGCGAAGAGTTGGATCGGGGGAGAGTAGAAATCATATGAGAACACCCGCAGGCAAGGAATGCCCGCACTACTATGGCAACTTCAAACGCGGCATGAATCAGCAGGAATGTCGGCTTGCGGAAGAAAACCCGGAATCAGGAAAATGGCATCCCAACGATTGCAGCAATTGCCCTGTCCCGGACATTGTACATGCCAATGCCAGCCCATACCTGCAATTGCGGCTGACGATCAAGCCGGGGTTTCTCGGCCTTGCGCCACTGCGCCGGATCATCGTGGAGGCGCGTTGTTCCAAACACAACATCAAGGTTGATGATCCGATGGTCGGTTGCCCGAAATGTAACGCAGAACGCCCCGGATTCGAGGCGTTCCTGCAAACACTGGAAGGCGGCGACGGGCCGTAAATAATGTCCGTTCGGGATAAGCCGCTCGAAGCCCTCATCCCCCAGCCCCTTCTCCCGCAGGCGAAGGGGAGCCAACCGGGGCTTGAAGTCCCTCTCTTGCGGGAGAGGGATTTAGGGTGAGGGCTAACTTCTATCTTATCGGCTATCATCCTATCAGGCGTTGGGGAGTTGGCGCTCGATCAGTTCTGCCGCGCGCTCGACACCCCCCAACGCCGCAAACTCTGCTGCCAGATTGCGCGCATTCTCCAACACCTTCACATCAGTACAAACCGCACGGATTGCTGGCAGCAGTTGCCCATGTTTGACATCGTGCGCGGTCAGGTTCAGCCCGATCTTGGCCTGTGCGACCCGCCGACCCTGCACACGCTGATCGGCGGCGTGAGGCACAACCACCTGTGGAATTCCCTGCAAAATCGCCCGATGGGTTGTCCCCATCCCCCCATGATGGATGATCACGGCGCAGCGTGGGAACACCTGATCATAATCGACCCATGCCAGCAGGCGCGTACCCGCAGGCAACGCGGCTTTAAGCTGTGCTTTCCTGTCTGGTTCAACTGCCCCGCCAAGCACCACCACCGGGATGAGGCCGAGCCGTGCCGCCGATTGCGCCGCCCAACTCAGGAAGCCGAGATCGCCCGTGAAGGCGCTGCCGAGCGTGATCAACGCCGCACGCGGTTTTTCCGGCAAATCCGCTACCCATTCTGGTAGGGGCGAATCCGACGGACGTTGTATCCCTCCGACAAACTGTGTTTGTGGCAGGAAATCGGGGTCGGCCTGATGCCAGTAGCGCGAAAAATAGCTGATGTGCAGATGCTCACTCTGGACGCTTGGCGCTGCCCCGGTGCTGAAATTCGAGCCTTGCAGGGCATAGCGCTGGCATAGCGCCGCTACCCGTTCCTGACTGATCTTGCTGAGATCGGCTTGTACTGCATAAAGGTGGGTTTCATCCAGCGGTTGACCCGCAGGCCATCCGATCACCACTAACGGCACGCCGAGTTTTTCCGCTGCCAGTGCAGAAGCGCTCAGAAATGGATCGGTCAGAATCATATCCGGCGTGCCGCGTTCCTGTGCCAGCGTGAGGAGCGCATCCACCGCTGGCGGGATCAAGTCCTCGCTCAACCATGTGTCCAGCGCGCGACGATAGCGCAAAAACATCGCCTGTACCGGGTTCATTTGCGTAAAATCCGGGGTCGGGGGAGGAGGCCAGAGCCAGCCTGTTTCCGCAATTTCTGCGAAAGGAATACCCGCGCCTTCGACCAGCGGCGCTATCCCGCCCTGTGATACCCATAACACGTTATGACCGCGCGCCTGTAGTGCTTGCGCAGTCCGTAAAAAACCGCCCCAATCCAGATGTCCTGGCAGAGGGGCGGAGATACACCAAATTGCAGCCATTCGACTTGCTTTCAATCTGCCTGAATAAGCAGATTATAGCGCCAGGAATGATTCATTCTAAAAAACCCCGCAATTTTTGAAATTGGCTGGAACTAAATTGGATGTTATGGCGTCTTTGTTTATAAGCGCTACGAAAAAACAGCGCGTTCGATACCAAATCAAGAGGAATAAACATGAGTCGGTTTATGGATATGAAGCGTTGGATCGCAAGTCTGGCAACAGTAGCAATTCTGGGCGTCGCATTCGTTGGAACGAATGCCTATGCTTCACAGGCAAACAGCACGCGCAGTAACGTTACCGCCCAGACCACCAACCCTATCGCCAATACGATCACCGTTAGCGGTTTCGGACAAGCCTATGGCAAGCCG
>CAYSOC010000246.1:0-5870 GCA_964432445.1 uncultured Anaerolineaceae bacterium | reverse complement strand
ACGTGATTACGTTGTTAGCACAGGTTCAAGCTTGGTAGTTCATAACACGCTCTAGAGCCTGTCATGCACTCTGGATTTTTGGATCAAAGATGGGTCAAAATGTGCCAATTGGTTGTATTTGCACCGCTGAAAATTAGGAAAATTACCATTTTTGGCAACAAGATGAGCTACACTGAACCATCATAAGCCAAGTTTTGAAAGTTCATGACAGGCTCTAACAAATGAATGGGTTGGGTTCTTCACAGATGTCCAACCCACAAAGAATTAGTCGCCGCTACTGTCAGAGAAATTCGTTGCACCAGACGGGTTGCTATTTCCGCTCGGCACAATCAGGTTATTTACAGATAAACTCGCTAACGCTGGCGTGCTGGAACCATTCCATTTGCCAGCAACGGGTTTGCCATCGGTTGGGCCGAACGTAAAGCTGACATCTGTTCCTGCTGTCGTGTTGGTTGGGTGCTGTGTCCAGAGTCCTGCTGCCGTGAAGAACCCGACTGTGGTTATGCCATCCCCATCCCAGTCTCCCACCACTGCTGTGCCTGTTCCAATGTTCCATACAAAATTGATGTCGCTAAAGGTGATCCCATTGGGCTGACCGTTGTTCGTCAGGAACCACGTTTGCACGCTTGGACGATATACGCCAATGCTGTCGATGCCATCCCCATTCCAATCGCCGCCAACGCCTGAATCACCGGGGTTGCCGAAGATAGCAAAGAAATCGCTGAATCCGGTGGTAAGCTGCTTTTTCTGATAGAGGATGCCATTTGAAGGGCGATAGACACCCAGTCCATCGTGTGTCATATCGGATGACCAATGTCCTGCAAACGGAGTATCGCCCGGATTGCCGAAAACAAGGGAATAGGTGCTAGCAGGTGTGGTATTGGAATCACTCAGGAAAAATATGCCTGTACTGGTACGCATGATGCCAATCGTATCCCGTCCGTCCCCGTTCCAATCTCCCACAACAGGCAAATCGGAAACATCACCGCCAAAATTTACCTGGAGATCGGTAGCGCCAGCGCTATTCGTATTACGCAGATACCAGATACCATTTTTATATACACCGATGGTAGCGCCCGCAGGCCCCGCCAGTTCAAATGCCCCATAGTCGATGGCCCCACTGACAACACGCACGGTTGATCCCTGATGCGTCACATATTCCGAGGTGACCGGGAGTGCCGCGCCTGGGAGTGCCTGTCCCTGATTGACAGCGGGCGAACTCGGCAGCAGATGGAAATTTTTGTTCGTCGCGTCCGCGAACCCCGTTGCCGCTGCGGAAGTCAGGACCTGTATATTAGCCAATCCGATGATCGATGATACACCTTCCTGACTATAAAAGTTGTGAAGTACACTGCTGCCGCGATTGAGCAGGTTCTTGCCAAAGGTTGCTGTACCGCGCCGATTCATATACGACAGTTCGCCGCCTGTGCCAACGACGTGTATGATGTTGTTGAATGCGTTCACCGTTTGTTCATCGGTTTGCAGGCGGAACAGGGTTTTGTAGCCGCCACTGTTTTCATAGAAGATGACGGTGTTGTTGTAGAAGTACAGCGGGCCTTTGCGATAGCATTCCGTCGGGTCTTGCCCGCTACCAAAGCCGCAAACAGAACTGGCTTCGTTGTCTTCGCCGCCCAGATCGCCGCCAAAGTGCATTGTGTTTCGTCCGGCGCTGGTGGTATTCAACATGATATTGCCATAAACAAATGCCTGATTGTAATCGGCCTGCTGGCTCAACAAATCCCAGCCATCCTCGCCTTCCACCATATCGATCAGGTGTGCGCCACCTTCGATCCAGTTATAGCGGACAATTAACCCCGATGAACGATCCTTGATGTTATTGCCGCCGGAAATGGAGCGTGGCGGGCCAAAACGGTTGAACTGGTAGATCATACCTATGGATTCGGTATAGGTGTTGTGGTGCTGATCGCCGTTCGTGCCATTGTTATAGACGTAACTGTATTCAAGAGTCAGATCGCGCGTGACTTGTTCCACCTCTCCTGTCGTTGCGGCGAACAAGCCGTTGGCGGAATCGCTGATGATGGAGCCGGTGATGCGGATATGTTCGCCGCGCTGGATATGGACTGCCGCTGCATTGCTGGTATAGTTGCGTACCTGGCCGGACGCCGTTGTAAATGTGTAATCCGGGTAGGCATTACGAAAATGCAATCCTTCGATATTGATGTAATTCGGTAACTCGCCCCAATCCTGCCCCATGATAGTCAGCAGACCGCGCTGCTGCATCCCGTCATAGTCGTAAAACATATGCGCGCTGGTCGTCGCATTCTGACCATCGATGATCGGTAGTTCGCCATTAGGCCCAGGTACACCAATCAGGCAAATCGGCTTGGCGCTCGTGCCAGACGTGCTGATCGCAATCTTCTCGAAATAGGGCGTTGCGCGATAGTGAATACGAACAATATCTCCAGCAACCAGTGACTCAAAAGGCACAGCGCCAATGCTGGTATAGGTTTGGCCTGTCCCGACATTATAGGTTGCGTGTGGTGTGAAGCCTGTGCAGTGGCTTGTAAATGGAATTGCCGCCGAACGCGCGCTCACAGTTCGAGGAGGGTCCACAAACCCACTCAGGATGAAAGCTGCAAGTAGCGCACCGCATAATAAAGAACGTATCCTGCTCATTGAAAACTCCTGATAATTAATGATAGAGCAAGTATATGAGCGTGGGATTTATTCCATAACTGGCGCATGAGGCAGTTTTATCAGGCCTGAAACTATCCTTTTGGGCAGGGATACAAAAGGACTATTGTCGCTTCGGAGATTTTAAAATATAGTAATTAATTCTCACAGCAGATTGTTTTTGACTGCCAGCACAATCACCTCTGCACGGGATTCTACCCCAAACTTTTCCTGTATATTGGCAATATGAAATTTTACGGTGGAGCGGCTGATGCTGAGTTTTGCTGCCATTTCGTTATGGCTCATCCCATTTGCCATCAGTATAAGGATTTCTTTTTCGCGGAGCGTCAGACCAAAATCATGTTGAGTCCCGCTTTGTTGTTTCAACAACAGTTGTGTTATTTCCCGCGAAAAAACGCTCCGCCCTTGATGTAGGAGACGTATGGTGCTGACTAAATCCTTTATCAGGGAATCTTTCAGGATATATCCCGTCGCACCATTATTAAGCATTGCCCGCACACCCTCACCGTCATTGAAACTGGAAAGTCCCAGTATCGGCAATTCTGGATATTTGTTGTGGATAATGCGGGTTGCTTCTATCCCGTCCAATTCTGGCATAACCACATCCATCAATATCACATCTGGGTGAATGTCATCACAGAGTTTGATGGCTTCCTGTCCATCGTGCGCCTGACCAATAAGTCTGATATCATCAATATTTTTCAGAATTTGCGTTATAGCGTTATGTACAGCCCAGTGATCGTCTACCAGCATGACATAGATCATTGCGATATGCTCAGTCCATTAGGGAACTATACCTATTATATGCGCTTTGCACTATTGCGTAGATAAGGGTTGATATGGATATTGCCAACGAAAAGCGAACCCTGAGGGCTTTCTGTTATTTGCTGGTCACGGTTTGGTTCTGAGCGGATCGAAGCAAAAGCTGTGGTTCCACTGGCAGGCTTACAAAGAAGGAAGACCCATCGCCTTTTTCGCTTTCCACCCACAGTTTACCACCATGTGCATCAATGATACTCCTAGAGATAGGCAGCCCCAGACCCGTCCCGCCGCCATGCTTCAATCCCGCCTCTGATTGCTTGAAAGGCTCGAAAATGATCAACTGTTCCTCTGGTGATATTCCCGGTCCGGTATCACTCACCATAAATAGAATATGCCCCAGCCTAGATTTGATGCTGAAGGTAATACTTCCTGCTTCGGTAAATTTTGCAGCATTGGAGATCAAATTGAAAAACACTTGTTTTATACGTCGGCGATCACAGGCAATTAACGGTAAGTTTATGTCGATGTCTGTAAAGAATTGTATCGGTTTGTCTTTCAGCAATGTTTGCGCGGATGCGATCACAGGTTCCATTTCCTTATACAGATTTACCTCTCTCTCGATCACTAACTGCATTCCGTCTGCCTCAATCCGCGCAATATCCAACACATCATTGATCAATCCAAGCAGATGAGTTCCGCTACTATGAACTATTTTCAATGCTTCCTGCTGATTGTTATTTACCTCTCCAAATACGGGCATTGTCAGCATCTCTGTGTAATTCAGGATGATATTCAGAGGGGTACGAAGCTCGTGGGACATGGTAGCGAGAAATATTGATTTTACATTGTTTGAGTGTTCCGCTTCCTCTTTGGCGATCCGCGCCTCGAATTCGGCGTGCTTTAATTGTTCGATATATCTCTGCCGGACAACAGTCGACACCGCCAGAAGGATCGGAACCAGGATGTTAAAGAGGATTTCATCGCTCGTTCTCCCCAGTGTCCAATAGGGTATGCGGCTCATGCCAGCAAGGATAATTCCCAGATTGAGCAGCGTTACAAAGAGAGTTGCGCGTACATTCAGCAGCAGACTGGATAGTAGGGGGCAGAACACCAGATAGTAGAGACTAAAAGCACCTACTTCATCTGGGCTGAACAGGATGACAATTGTGGAAACAACCAGAGCAGGGGCCAGAACAACTATCCATGCTCCAATCCGAAAATATCGCGTTCTTGCGATAACATAAGCCAGAAGTACCAGCGAAGGGAGTGTAATATCGAAAACGAGGTAACTAGACAAATAGCCACTACTCTGGAAGACCACATCCACCACCCCCAGCGCAAGCATCCAGGGAAGTGATGCAGCAATAAGGGATAATAGCAGCCGGACTTGTTGTTTATCTATACCTGTCAATGATGGATGCGGAGTGACTATCCTGTTCCAGATACGATTGTAAAAAGCCTGAAACAGACTGTTTTGGCCGGTTTGAGAGGAGGATGTTGCCATAATACCTGATGATATGAAAACGAAACTATTCCCTTCATTTTACTTGAAGTTCGCTGCACGCGGTACAAAAACACGCTCAATGAGAACTATAATTTGAGTTGGATGACAAACATGGGCAGGAGAAAAAATAGCCGGCTTTGAAGGATAGGTGTTGACTGGGAACAACCGTGCAATCCATCAAATTCTTTTTAAGCAAGAATAAAAATTGCCACTGCCGCCATCATTAACAACACAGTAGACCAACCCAGGATGTTCTCAAGACGGGAATTGACGCGCTTCCCCATGATTTTATTATTGTTTGCAATTACCATAAACCACAAGCAAGGTACTGCCACAAACCCATTCAGTACGGAAGTACAAAACAGGGCTTGCATTGGGTTAATCCCTAAAAAGTTGATTAGTAACTCAAGTATGGTTGCGCCCGCTAAAACAGCGTAAAAGCGCTTTGCCTGTTTTGATCTCCGATCCAACCCATATTTACAGCTCAGTGCTTCCGCAATGGCGTATGCTACCGATCCCGTTAATGCCGAAACAGCGAGGATGCCCGCCTCAATCAGCCCCTGTGATGGATACTCTCGTCATCCAATTGCAAAATTGGGCTGAAAAGTTGCCGTATTTGTTTGTAGAACCAGTGGTGTTATTCAGGTGGAGATGGAAATCGATGACGCCCGGTCTCATGGAGCCAGTTGGTCGCAGCCAGATCGATTCCCATTGCTCGTTCGTGATTCATCGGCTCGTCAGTGATCACGATAATATCCACCAGCGGGTCGGATTCCTTTGTCGAATCGCTATGGATTTGGTAGCAGGGTCGTCGCATGATGCGGGCTGCTTCGAGTAGAAAATCATAACCTGCACGCCCATCGAGTTCCTGAAAACCCATATGCTCGGTATAGCTGTCCTGTAGTATGAGATAGGCTCCACAATGAACGAGGAGATCGGCCTCAATGGT
>CAYSOC010000245.1:0-6072 GCA_964432445.1 uncultured Anaerolineaceae bacterium | reverse complement strand
GCTGTTCCAGGCGTTGGCGGCGCGCTGAAACGATTGGGAGGTGCATCACTGGGCGCGTCCTTCCTTTCCGATAGAAACCCGGATAACGCCGAGGCGGTACTGGATCAAAAAGGCGAAATTACATGGAAGCAGCCACTGCTGAACAAATCTGTCGGGAGCGCCCTCGGCGGAATGCTCACCAGCCCCAAATGGGACGATGATCAAACTTCTGCGCCCGGACAAAACCCCCAGGCGTTAACAAAATCCGATGGTTCGCCTGTACGCCATTCCGATTTCTATAGGGAAAACGATCTTGCCCCTGCGATGAGTGGCGCAACGAGCCAGTTTATGCCTGTGATCAATAACGGCGAAGGTAGCGCCGATGAAATTGCCCGGAACGACATGCAGCAGCAATTGCGGATTGATCGGCAAAGTGGCGGCAGTGGAGGAGATGGTCAGCAGCTAGCGGGATCAGCAAGCCAACTCGAAAACTCTGCGAAAGAACTGAAATCCGGGGCGGATCAACTCAAGCAGAGCGCACAGCAAGCACGCACCAGCCAGAATCTGGAAGCTGTCGAAGGCCGAATGAATGTGAGCGGATCGGGCAATGTCGCGGCGCTCCTCGCACGTACCATCGACAATCTACATCAGGAGAACCGCGAAACCGGACAGCAAGGCGCAACCACCGAGCGGGTTAGCAAGGCGATGGCTGGCTCGATGGGAATGACGCCTATCCAACACAATGGGCAGGAAGTTTCACCGATTGAGGGGCGAACCAACCTGTATCAGATGTTTACCGATCAAGCCTTGCGGTCTGGCGTTTCCGGCAATGACGCTGCGCAGGTGTTGCGCGAGGTCAAAGCCAGCCCGAATGGGTCAATGTCACCCGCTACCCGTAATCGTCTGATTCAGGAACAGCGCGAAGAACATGGTCAGTCGTGGAACGACAGCATCCAGAATGTTCAGGCACTGGAAAGCACCGCGCGGCTCGTCCCCAGCGCAGTTACAGCTTATGGAACACGCCCCATGCCTGCCGAAACGAGCAGGGAGCCTGTTGTCCTGTCTCCCGCTGCATCCAATGGACATGGTGCTGTAACATTTACACGAACAACAAACCCTGTTACCCCGCGACCTGCCGCATCCGCCATGCCCCAACAGTCTGCCGCTCTGCACGGGATGAACGCAGAAACCTCATCGAACAGTCGCCCGGTGGCAGAAGATAACTCTGTGAATGATAGTCCACCTGAAAGCCCGACAACGCATAAAACAATGGCGCAACATTACGGAGATAATGTTCAAGGGAAGGGGAACTATGACTAATCCACAATCGCAAAACGATATTCTGACCTATCATACGCTTGATGCGATGTGCGCGATGACCTTGCCGGAAGTCGAAGCGCTCTGGGAACTCGTCCCAACAGATCGCCAGCGGTTGTATCGTGCGATCTATGACCGGACACGCCGCGATGAAGGTGCAGCCGGGTCGGATGCACTGGAAGCCAAAATGGTCGATCAATTGATCCAGCGCTATAACGAAAAAGGTCTGGTTCCGGTTGGCTCATACTGGGTTCCGACGCCGCAGCAAATCCGCGACGCCGCCCAAAACGACGCTGATTATGTCCACGAAGAGATAGACGAATTTACCCCGAAAACCAAAAAACCTTCGCCCGTCGTGATGCTGATCGGTGTTGGGTGCGTTCTGGTGTTTGCTTTCCTGTTGCTGCGTGGGGCAGGCTCCGGGCGCGCTAAAACGGCAGGGATCACCACCGGGACAGCTTCCCGAACGCCTACCGCCACCCTGATGCGTACCTATACTCCGACGCCGCTGGCGCTGGATGCCCAGGACGCGATCATTCGGGGTGGTAATCAGGGAAGCAGCATCAACAACCCAATCTATCCGGTGAACCTGCGCGTACACATCAAAAACGAAGATCAGCCCCGTATTTTTGTGGTGCAGCGTCGCATCGTGAACACCGCCGAATGGCTCTATGAGAATAACCCGGATGTGGCTTCGTACATTGCCGGGTTGACCGTCCATCCGGTGTTGGGGATTCCCTGGTCGCCAGCGAACGACAGTTTGTTTCAGGAAGTCGAGCCGGGCAGCAACTTCACCGTGCAGATGAATACGGGCGTCGCGTTGCGATTCATCTGCACCGAACGCCTGACCGTCAGCCGTAGCGATGCCAGCATTTTCGGCCAGGACAAGCCGGGATTGACGCTGGTATTGATCGGTAAAACCTCGGATAACGAAATTGAAGATAGCGGTGAACGGCGTGTCTTGCTGGCCGATTATGTGCCGGGATCGGAAACGGGTGTTGCTGCTGCACTCCTGCCAACATCGCAACTGCCGACGCCTGCCCCATCGCCAACATTGGCGCAGCGTATCGACGTGCAGATTATTTCTATCACAACGCAAAACGGGCGCATCATGTTCCGGTTGCGTGTCTTCAATGGCAGGTTTTCAAAACTGAAGCTGGACGAAAATGCTATTTCTTTGACCTATGGGTATATCGAACGTCCCGTCGGGCCTCCTATCGCCTCACAGATCAAGCCAGTGTGGATCGAGCCGGGGCAAGCCGCCGATCTGTCTCTGACATTTGCGTGGCGTGGGGAACCATTTGCAATGTTGGGCGTTTTGGGTGAATACTCATATGCACTAACTCTGAGGTAATCGCAATGGATTTGGAAAACGACATTCTCAGCGTGATCGGGCATAAGTTTCGCCGCAATCTGGTTCATATGACAGATTCGATGAACCTGATTCTTGCCGAGTCTGGCAACGCGCTGGAAGAGGTACACCGTAGCGATTTACAGCAGATGAAAAATGATGCGGCGCGGTTGCTCTATCTGGTGGATGACATTCTGGAATTAGCCCGCCTGGATGTCTTGCCCTCGGAACAAGGGGCATTTCGGATGTCTGCGCTACTGGATCAGGCTCTCCCGCAGATGGCACAGACGGCCAGCGACGCCCGCCGCCTGCTCCTGATCCACACGCTTCCAGACGATCCTGTGCTGCCTGGCAATATGGAATTGTTCTGCAAGGGGTTACTCAAGGGAACATCCATCCTGCTCCAGATGAACAGTCAACCGTGCCTGCAATTCTCCGTGCAGCTACAACGGGCGTCTGCGATTTTCCAGATCGGGGAGACCGGGGACAAAACCGGACTGGCAGCCCTTGCGGTGAAGGATGTTTTCAACAAGGTGGATAAGCCTGGTACACTGCGCGATCTGTTGTTTTGCATTCGGATCGCGCGCTGGTGTGGCGGGCAGTTTGCCATTCTGGGGGTGGAGAAGGAGCAATTGACAGCAATCCGCTTTGAACTGCCGATCTTGTCTGTCCAGTGACCCGCTCCTATTGTTGGCATCCCGTGCAGGCCACTATGGAGAATTAGAACATAGTTTAAGCCTCTACGCGGGTAGAGGTTGGATTTATGTGGATAAACGCAAAACGAGTTGATCGCTCAGGAAGGGTGCATACACCGAAACCCGATATTATTTTCCTGAAAAGATTGAATATTCCATCCCCGTATTGCAGCCCGCATTGACGAAGCGCTATCTCTCCATGAGCCACCCCGTACAACGCGGGTATGATATCCATTTACGTCATTCCGTCCATCGTTGCTGTTGTAAGGGTATCTAAATCCCCGTGCCATTGTTTTGAACTCCATATCATATTCGGCATCGGCGGTTAGTGTCCATTCCCAGACATTTCCAGAGAAGTCATAAGCCCCTACCCAGGATATTCCATTAGGTCTACTGCCTATGTATTCTGTTTGCTGTCTGGATGTATCAGAGAAAACAGCGTTGTCCGGGACAAAACTATTGCCCCAGGAGTAAATAAAACTGGCTGGCCCACGCGCAGCATATTCCCATTCGGCTTCATTGGGCAAACGTGATCCCCGCCATTGACAATACGCATACGACTCATACCAGTTAACACAAACAACGGGTTTATTATCTGCGGAAAAGAGAGTGGAGCATTGATCACTATGACCAGTGCGATTATTTTTTGTACGCCACTCGACTCCGGCTTCTGTCCAGTTTTTATCGTTCAGATAGCCATCGCCCGCTTTCACGAAAGCGCTAAACTGCCAATTAGTCACTTCATATTGATCAATCCAATATGGGTTTTGAAAACAAATTTCGGAAACTGGTTGTGTATCCGTAAGCCCGGCAACGCCCATAAGAAAACAGCCTGAAGGCACTAATACTATTTCCACATTTTTTTCATCTTTTGCTATTGCTGGTTTCCATGAGTATGCGGTGGCAATGGCAGTAGCCGTCGCAAGTTTTTGGGAATAGGAAAGAGGGTATACACTCGTCGGCGGCACCTGGGCAATAATTGGAACAAGCGTTGCCAAACGCTCCTGATCGAATGTACTGACCGTTGCATTGTACTGAAGCGTTGCCTGTTGTTCCTGAGCGTAATTTAAGTTGTATGCAACATAATTCAATGTCGCCGAGATGGGCGTCAAAGTCGCGTTAGCTTGTGCTGCCAACCTGATCGCGTCATTTCGAGTGGCTACGGCCTGACCTTGAGCAATAGTAACAGTAGCTAGTTGGGCGCTTGCGTTAGTTGTCTGACCTATCGCTTCCGCTGTCGCTATGACAGCCAACAGAACCCCAATCGTTGCAACCCCGGCAATCAACGCTGCGATCCTGGCTCTGATAGTTGCCCTTCGCGCCGCTTGCTCAAAGCGAATAGCACGGGCTTTTTCAGCATCTTCGGCGCGTTTCGCGGCAATTGTAAGCTCTTGCGCAAGTTTTAATTCACGTTTCTGGCGCTCGGATTCAGCTTTTTGGGATTGCTCACGTTCTTCCATTCCGGCTTGAATAAACAAAATTTCATCTACAGCCGGGATATTACGACCAGACCAGTGAGATGCTTCATCCAGTTTAGCGCCGCTATATAGACGGCTTTTGTCGCGCTCATTCCGCAGCCAGTTTGCAGTATCGTTGGCAATATCTTTTTGCAATCGAATATCATCACGGTTTTCACGAAGCCACTCATTGAGTCGGGGCCATTCACGAATCAATGCCTCGTGGCTAACTTCAATGGTGTCTACCTCAGCCGTCAGTAAACGTGCCGATACAAACGTATCGGCAACAAATTTCATTTTATCTGCCTGGGACACGTTCAGTTCATGTTGGGGCATTCGACGGCGAGTCGCATCCTGATCCGATTGCCCCGGTTCAATCAGGCGTAGGAACAGCGCACGAGCCAGCCTGCGATGTTCGTCATCCAGCAATTGAGTATATGTTGTCTCGGCATGTGACTTGAGCGCCCCTTTTAACCCACCAATCAGATGATAAGTACCCCACGTAAGAATGGCTTCGGAACGTCTCTGGAATAGTTGATCCAGCGTGAATTGCAAAAGAGGAAGACCACCAACCTGCCCGCGTGCATCGAAAACAAGTTCGGCAACAAGACCATCTTCAAACGTCAATCCATTGCGCCTGGCGGGTTCCTCAATTACCTGCTTTAGATCAGTAATCGACATCGGTAAAATCGGTTCGCTGTATTCTCGAATCAACAAAGCAAGATCAGAATTGATCAGCAAACGGTCAAAAAAATCAGCACGGAGGGTAATAATGATTGTTAACTTACAGGAGAGATCAGCAACTGCGCTGGTGAGCAGATTGATGAACATATCCCGTTCCACATCATCAGTTGTTTGTGTAAATAGTTCCTCGAATTGATCGATTACAAGTACAATGCGGGAGCGCTCGGATTTACGCGAAATACTGTTTGACCTCACAATCAAACCACGCGAATCTGGCGATTCCAAATCCTCGCGTACCGCCCGAATACTACTCTCTCTAAAAATCTGGCTCTGGAGCATGGTAGCCAGGGCTTCGACAGGATGACCAGCGGGTTTAATTGGTTTCAAAAACACCCAATCGGGAAAATCTTTTCGCAGTTTAGGGATCAGTCCAGCCATAACAACGGAGGATTTACCTGCGCCCGACGCGCCAATAACTGCTAAAAAGGAAGGAAATTCAACCAATCTTTTGAACAAATCGGAAGTCAAGGAATCGCGTCCAAAAAAGTCGGCGGCATCGGCCTCTGTAAAAGCATTGAGGGCTTTATAC
>CAYSOC010000244.1:0-6322 GCA_964432445.1 uncultured Anaerolineaceae bacterium | reverse complement strand
GCGCCCAGCCAGTCATGCCCGCTTTTTCGCGGTGACGCTCCATATAGCGCGGGATTTGTTCACGAAATTTTTGAACATAGTGCGGTTGTTCCGGGCGCGGCCCGACAAGGCTCATTTGCCCCAGAAAAACGTTGATCAGGTTCGGGATTTCGTCCCAGTTGGATTTACGCATCCACTTTCCGAGGCGGGTCACGCGCGGATCATTTTTGACTGTCCAGCCGGGGCCACTCTTTTCGGCGTCCTGTCGCATGGTGCGGAACTTGATCATCGGGAAAGTACGCCCATCAAGGCCAGCGCGATCCTGACAGAACCAGATCGGGCCGGGAGATTCCATACGGATCAAAATTGCCGTGAGCAAGAAAAACGGCGAGAGCATCACCAGCCCAACCATTGATCCGAAAATATCCAGCCCGCGTTTGAGCGAGAGTTTCCAACCGCGCATCGGCATATCACGCACTGTGAGCAACGGCATCCCGCCGAGTTCATCAATGCTCATGCCGCCCGCCATGTACGCAAACATATCCGGGTAAATCTTCACGCTGGTACGCCCACGCTGGCACGCCGCGATCAGTTGTACCAGTTGATGATTGGGCATTTCTGGCAGCGCAAGGATCACTTCGCTGATGCGCAATACATCGATCAGATCGGATAAGTCGTTGAAATGTCCAATGATAGGTATGCCAGAAACTTCCTGCACTCCTGTCCCATTAACCGCGCCGACAATCTCAAAACCCAGTTCCGGGCGCGAATGAATCTGATTGATCACCAGCTTGGCAGCTTCGCCGCTTCCGACAATGAGGACGCGATCCCGCCCGAAGCCTGCAACGCGCAGGCGAGTGGTCAACTGGCGATGAATCTCTCGCCCGACAATGACCAGAATCAGGCTGAACAACCAGACATATAGCACCAATTGACGCGGGTAGTCTGCATCCCAAACGCTGTTCTTAAAGAGAAATGTCGCCAGACCACTGGTGAGTGTCACGCCTACGGAGATCGAAGCGAAAATCGTGGTGAATTGATCGATTCGGCTGGATGCACGTTTCTGGTGATAGAGGCGGGCGAAGAAGAAGGTCGACAATAGCGTTGCGACATGCAAAATAAAAGTAGGCCACAAGCCGGAAAGCCCTGCGCCGGATTGCGTTACTGCATCATCACCGGGGACAATCGGGAAACGCAGGCGCACCCAATACCCTAAAACAAACGCACCTGTTAATGCAAAGCCATCCAGAAATGGGACAAGGATATTCAACAACGCCAGCAGATGTAGATCGCGCTGACGATTTATGGAGAGGGTGCGGCGTTTGGCGGTACTGTCGTCCATGTTTTGTCGGTGCGGATAGTCTCCCACATGGGGCGGCGTCCCTGTATGATCAGTCCCAGCAGAATCAGACTGTGCAGCCAGAGTGGAGTTGTCGCCCGATAATGCTTGCGATAAAACAGAAGCATCGCCCGGTAAAATTCGGTCTGTGCCTTTGGATTCTTGCGACTGGCTGCTCGTTTGACGTGCAAAACTGTCGCTCGCGGCAGATACATCACCTTCCACCTGGCTTGTTTGATGCGGAATGCCCAATCCAAATCCTCTCCATACATCCAAAAGGTTTCATCCAGAAGTCCGGCCTGCCGAATCGCCTCACGGCGTACCAGCATGAATGCCCCAACGACGGAATCGACTTCGGTCTCCAGCGTTTCTGGCAAAAATGTCATGTTATAGCGCCCAAACAAGCGCGATTTTGGGAAAATTTTTGAAAGCCGCGTCATACGCCACAGCGAAATTTCTGGCGTCGGGAAGCTGCGACGGCAGGCCAGATCAAGTTTGCCATCTGGCATGATAAGGCGCGGACCACAAACCCCGACTTTCGGATTCGCATCCATGTAGTCGATCAGGACACTGAATGTTTCCGGGGGAACAACGGTATCCGGGTTTAGCAGGAGTGCGTAGCGGGGAGCGTCTGGCGCGGTGTTGTTTTCCATGAAGCCGAGCGCCCGCAAGCCGAGGTTATTGGCATAGGAAAAGCCGCCATTGGTCTGGCTTTCGATGACTTGCACGGCTGGAAATTCGGTGCGTACCATCGTCGCGCTGCCGTCGTTGCTGGCATTATCTACAACAATTGTTTTGAACTGTACCGATGGATCGCAGGCCGCCAGCGAACGCAGACAGTCGCGCAGCAATTCCCGCGTGTTCCAGTTGACAATAACAATACCTAAATCCAGCATGAATTAGTTTCCCCAAACATGCGATTGTATCAAAAAATTTAAAAAAGGGGGACAGGATGCGCGTTTTGTTAGACGGGCGTAGGGTATCTGTAGCATGGTATCCAGCCTCATGCTATACTCCTGTCTGCACAGAACATCTTATTCACCCGGAAATCATCGATCATGCGACATTTTCTTGACCTCGCGGATTGGACACGTGAGGAATTACTCGATCTTCTCAACACAGCACGTGATCTCAAACGCGATACCAAAGCGGGCAAGCAAATCGCGCCGCTGGCGGGCAAAGTCCTGACCATGATTTTCCAGAAACCAAGCCTGCGCACCCGTATCAGTTTCGATGTGGCGATGTTGCAACTCGGCGGTCATGCGCTGTATATCGGCCCGGATGAAATCAGTATGGGTGTACGCGAGAGCGTCTCTGACGTGGCGCGCGTCCTCAGCGGCTATTCACAGGGGATCATGGCGCGTGTATTTTCGCACGATGATTTACTTGAACTGGCGAAATGGTCAACCGTCCCGGTAATCAACGGCTTGAGCGATGCGGCGCATCCCTGCCAGACAATGGCAGATTTCCTGACCATCTATGAGCAGTTCGACACGCTGGAAGGGCTGAAAATCGCTTACGTTGGGGACACGAACAACGTGGCGAAATCGCTGGCATGGGGCGCGGCGCGCTTCGGCAGCTTCATCACGCTGGCAAGCCCACAGGGATACGAAGCACCGCCGGAATTTATCCACCAGATGTTGAATAATGGGCTGGAAATTCGGCAGACCCGCGATCCCGTCGAGGCGGTACGCGACGCCGATGTTGTTTATACTGATACGTGGGTGAGCATGGGACAGGAAAAAGAAACGGTAGTGCGTCGTTCGATCTTCCCTCCCTATCAGGTGAGTAACGGACTACTGAAAAACGCACCGGGACACGCCATTGTGATGCACTGTCTGCCCGCTCATCGTGGCGATGAGATCACCGATGACGTGGCGGACGGGTCACAATCGGCGCTATTCGTTCAGGCAGAGAATCGCCTGCACGCGCAAAAAGCGATCCTGCTGCGTCTTCTCACACAATAATTTGTTGACATTGGGCTATTATCGGCGAAAATTAATTTGCAGGCTGAGAACTTCGGGGTAACTATGGCGAGAAATCGAGAAATATTTGATCAGTCGATGAACGCGGGACACAGTGCCGCGTGGGATCAGGACTGGAACAAAGCAATCGTCCAGTATGCACGGGCGATTCAGGAAATCCCCGATGACCCAGGTGCGCATAACAGCCTCGGTCTGGCGCTGTTGCAAGCCAAACGCTATGACGACGCTCTCAAAATCTATAACCGTGCGCACCAACTTGCACCCGATGATCCGATTCCGCTGGAAAAATCGGCGGACGTGCTGGAACGGCTCGGACGGCTGAAGGAAGCCGCTCAACAATATGTTACTGTTGCGGATGTCTATCTGGTGCAGCGCGATCTCGACAAGGCCATTGGTAACTGGGAACGCGCGACGCGCCTGACGCCCGGCCTGATGCAGATTCACTTTCGGCTTGCCCAAAGCTATGAACGCACCGGACAGCGCAAAAACGCCATTCGGGAATATCTGACGCTGGCGTTCAATTTCAAGGCGAATAATGACACTGCCAAAGCGTTGCAGGCGGTAGAACGCGCGCTCCGGCTTGATCCAAGTAACCCGCAGGCGCTGAATACCAAACAGGCGCTTGAAACCGGCTCAACGGTTGTTGTGCCAAAAGAGTTTGAACAACGAGAGGCCGAACAGCGTACCGAAGGCTTCGATGTCACCAAAGACAAGCGGGATACCGTCGGTGATTCCAACCCCGAAGGACCATTGGGCGAAGCCACGCAAAAAGCGCTCTCCGACCTTGCAGAAAGCGTGCTTGATGCCGATCTGACTACTGCTACCACCTATATCATTCAGGCGATTGAACTGCACAAAATTGCCGAATATGATCAGGCACTCGATTTATTCCATCTCGGCAGGTCAAGCGGTGTAGATGCGAGTGCGATAGCGATGGTCACGGGTTATATCTATCTCAATAAAGAAGATTGGGAAAACGCGATCAGCACCCTGACCAAAGCACAGGAAAACGGGCAGTATAAAGCAGGCGCGGCGCATGGCCTCGGACAAGCCTATTATGGCAATAGTCGCCCGCAGGATGCAGCGCGTTCGCTTGTCTCGGCGCTCCGCCACGTTGATACTTCGCTGGCGATGGGTCAGGAAGAACACAGCCAGCTTGAGGCGGTCTATAGTTCGCTCACCAGTAAACTGGACAAGATGGAGAAAACCGATCTCCAGCGCATGAATGAGCGGTTCCTCAAATGGCTGACTGGGCCAGACTGGAAACGTCGGGTTGCGGAAACACGCCGCCAACTGACCGAAACCCTCAGCCGCGAAGGGGCGGATGCACTCTCCGAAATCGTGACCGAGGGCGAGGACGAAATCACCGATATGGTGATCACCATTGACCGCTATACGCGGCAGGGATTGCTCACGCTGGCAATGGATGAGGCTTTCCACGCCATCGAGATCGCGCCGTCATATCTCCCGATACATCTGCGTGTTGCCCAGATTTTGATGGAGGAAGGGCGCATCCAGCCCGCCATCACCAAATACAACATCATTGCGAACAGCTTTCTGGCGCGCAATGAAACCGGGCGTGCGGCGGAAATCCTGAATGAAGTCATCACTGTCGCGCCAACGGATACGAGCCTGCGTACCAGCCTGATCGACCTGCTGGAAAAAGAATCGCGCTGGGAAGATGTGCTGGAACAATATATCAATCTGGCAGATGCCTATAACCAACTGGCGGATATGGAACAGGCGCGTGCAACCTATCAGGAAGCGATGCGCCTTTCGCAGCGCCTGAACGATAACAAGCGCCGCGCAGAGATTATGCACCGCATGGCAGACATCGATCTGAACCGCCTCGATCTGCGTCAGGCGATGCGCACCTATGAGCAAATTCGCGCCTTCGCGCCGGAAGATGAACGCGCCCGACGCGCCCTGATTGACTTGAGCTATCGTTTGAACAATCCGCTGGAAGCCGTCAAGGAACTCGATGGCCTGCTGCGTATCTTTGCACAGCAAAAGCGCGGCGATCAGATTTTTGGCCTGCTCGAAGAACTGGTGACGCGGATGCCAAACGATATGGCATTGCGTTCGCGGCTCGCGGCGGTCTATCGGCAGGTGCGGCGCATCCCAGACGCAATCGCGCAACTGGATGCGCTTGGCGAATTACAACTGGAGGCAGGGCTATATCAGGATGCCTGCACCACCATTCGCCAGATCATTCAACTTGGACCGTCAGATACAGAGCAGTATAAGAAATTGCTGGCCGAACTCGGCTGCTAGAAAGAATCATCGTGACGCTGGAGATTCGCAACGCACATCCCGATCAGCTAAATGAGATTGCAGCCTGGATCGCCAGACTGCAAGTCCAGCCACGTCACCATGTCGGCTATATGGACATTCGCCCGGAAGGGATTGCTGCCGAGATTGTCGACACAGTGGGCGATGGATGGCCTGAAAAAACCATTCTTGCCTATGAAGGAGATCAACTCGTTGGTTGTGTCGTGTACGATAACCCGACCAATCACCACCGGGTCTGGATCAACGGCCCGTTTTCTATACAGGAAGATGTGACAGCGTGGCAGACCGTCGCGGATGCGCTTTATGAGCGTGCGCCGCAGCCCGCGCCGGGCATGGAACATGAGCTATTCGTTGATGCTGCTAATGAAAATGTAGTGCAATTTGCGGAGCGGCATGGTTTCCCGAAATTGACTCCGGCAGCGGCGCTCGTCATGAAACGGGATCGGTGGTTGCGCGGCAGGGCATATGCTCCCGGTACGGATTCTGTTCAACCATTCGGAGCAGCATGGGAGGCACAACTCCGATACCTGCATCCGCAAACATTTCCGAATACCTATGCCAGTGCTGATGAGTTGATTGAGCAGCACGGTAAAGATGAACACATGATGTTCATTGAATCCGAAGGGGAATCCCTGCGCGGTTATATCTTCGTGCAGATCGATGAAGCCGGAGATTGTTATATCGACTATCTCGGTGTTGCGTTGGAGTTTCGACGGATGGGCGTTGG
>CAYSOC010000243.1:0-6380 GCA_964432445.1 uncultured Anaerolineaceae bacterium | reverse complement strand
AAGGCAAACACATTGTCTGGTCCAACAATGCTGTTGTTCGGGTGCAGCGAGAACACGCCGCCAAGTGAGAACCAGCCTGGGGTGCTGTCGCCGTCACCGTCCCAGTCGCCTGCAAACGGATGGCTTGTGGTGATGTCCAGAACGAAGTTGATGTCGCTGAAGGTGATACCACCTGGTGTGCTGTTGTTCGTCATGAACCAGTTTTGGTTGCTGCTACGATAGACACCGATGCTGTCGAACCCATTGTTGTCCCAGTCGCCCGCGAAGCCCTGATCGCCTGGATTGCCGAAGATAGCGAAGTAGTCGCTGAATCCGGTAATCAGTTGGGTCTTCTGGTACAGGATACCGTTGCTGTTGCGATAGACACCGAGACCATCGTGGGTCATCGTGTTGATCCACTTGCCTGCGAACGGTGTATCGCCGGGGTTGCCGAACAGTACCGTGTAGTTGACCGCTGGCGAGGTGTTGGAGTCGCTCAGGTAGTAGAACCCGGTGCTGCTGCGATAGACACCGATGGTATCCACGCCGTCGCCGTTCCAGTCGCCTGCAACTGGCAAGTCGGTCACATCGCCACCAAAGGCTGCTGTAATATCGGCTGCACCAGTGTTGTTTGTGTTACGCAGACTGAAGACACCATCCTTATAAACGCCAATCGTGTCAGGACGCGCCGGGTTCGGCGTGTTCGTCGCGGTTGGGGTTGCGGTTGGTGTACCACCATCGGTCAGTGTGAGTTTCCACGCACTACGCCCATGCGTAAACGCAATGATCGTTGTTAGTGCCGGATCAATTGCCAGTTGGGTGACTGCCGTCAGCGGTAGACCAGTGTTGAGCGCCGACCAGCTTGCACCGTCATTGGTCGTGAAGAACACGCCCGCATCGTTACCGACGACGAAAACACGTCCCACCGTACTCATATAGGAAATGATGCTGTTTGTCGGCAGATTGGGGAGGTTGCTGCCGATATTCGTCCAGTTTGTGCCGCCGTTGGTGGTCTTATACACTGTGCCAGACGAACCAACCGCAGAGCGACCCGCAGCCAGATAAACAATATCCGGGTTCGATGGATCAATCCAGAATTCACTGATCCACGACGAAGTGATCCCGGTTGAGATTTGCGTATAGCTTGCTACACCACCTGATTTACCAGTGGTGGTACGGTAAACGTGTCCGTTAGTCAACCCGGCATAGATGACCGCGCCATTGGAACTCGCAATCCCCAATGCAGAGATATTCACGCCAGATTCAAGCGTGCCGCTTCCGGCATACCAGGGCGATGTACCGTTCAGCGTTTCGTTGACAACCGTCGTACCATAAACAAGGTGATTGGAGTCGGTACGATCAATGTTGAACGGCGCATAGAACAGCGGTGTTCCACTGATGCCGCTGGTGATGCTGCTCCAGCTTGACCCGCCGTTGGTGCTGCGCCGAATCGAGAGGTTTTGCTGTGTGCCATACATGATCGACGGGTTCTGCCAGTTGATCTTTGCAAAACCGCCGTCACCGCCCATCGTCACCGGCCACGCTACCGAGCCGTTGAAGCGCATCGTGCCATTATCTTGCGTACCACCGAGCGCCAGCGGCGTTGTTGCGTAGTTCGGGCCGATGTCGCCACCTGTGAACTCGGCAATCGCCAGAGCATTGTTCAGGTTGGTATAGGTAACGGAAAATTCAGAAGCATTGCCGTTATCGGTGTAGAAAATGCCGCCGTCGTTGCCGACATAGAGGCGGCAAGGCGAAGCGGCGCACGCGCCAAACGCCAACCCGTGCATATCCGGGTGGATGCTGCTGTTCGGGCTGCTATAGACGTGGGTGATGTTGCGCCAGCCGCCTGTTCCCGATGTACCGCGTGCATTCGTCGCGCTGTGAACATCGACGCCTGCAACATAAATCAGGCTATCGTTCAGCGGGTCAACCGCAACGTTGAGGTCATACCAACCCTGTCCGCCCGCGCCACCATCTGCCGGGTCTGCGGTCATGGCAACCATTGAGTTCCATGTCGCGCCGCCATCGGTTGTCCAGTAGCCGCCGTTATACGTACCGCTGCTGTACAGTTTGTAGGAACTGTTGATCGTCACCAGATAGACCACATTCGGGTTACTGGGCGCAATCGCCATACGGCTGCGGTATCTGAAGTTGCTCGCTGCGGCGGGCAAGCCGTTCGTTTGCGCTGCCCATGTCGTGCCGCCATCAGACGATTTGTAAACACCATAACCTGTGCCGCCGAAACCGCTGCGTCCCACTGTATATAGTTTAATCGGGTTGGTAGATGAATCCATCACCAGATCGTCGGCAACGAAGCTGTTGCTGTTCGGGAGTCCCGATGACGTAGAGACTTTTGCCCATGTTACGCCCGCGTCGTTGGAAACCGCGATACCGCTGGAATAGCTGGCAAATACCTGACTGGTATTGAAGGGATTCACGACAATACGCGAAATTGAACTGGAGCGCGTACCAAACAACGAAGTTCCGTTGAGCGTCCAGCTTGTGCCGCCGTTGGTCGTCTTCAGCACGCCGGAACCTTTGTAGTTATCGGCGCTCTGGTTGGCTTCGCCTGTACCTACATAAACGACCTGGCTGTTGCCGGGGTCAATAGTGATTGAGCCGATTGCCAGTGTACTTTGAAAGTCGGTGAGAGGCGTCCACGACGCGCCGTTGTTGGATGACTTCCAGACACCACCGTTCGCACCACCCATATAAATAACGGTGGTTGAACCGCTGGTTGTCCGGTCAACTGCAATTGCGGGGATACGTCCGCTATAATTGACGCCGTTGGAAATCGGGTTGGGACCAATGAGCGACCATGTACCGGAAGGCGGTAGAGGAATGTTCGGTACTATATTTGCATTTGCATTTCCGGGTCTGGCTGGCGGGGGAAGCGCCTGCGGTGGCATGGTTTTGGCATATTCGCGCGCCGCACGCACTTCTGCCTCGGTTATTCCCCCGCGACGAGCGTTCCAATACTGCTCACGGAGCAGCATCTCGTCGCTTTCTTCAACTTCTACCTGATTGACGTTGTTGGCTACCGTATTCCGGGTGCTGGCAAGGTAGGAAACAACCGCCACAAAAACGATTAGGCCTACGATAAAACGCTGGAATATTGGGTGTTTGAGGTTCATCTTCAACCTTTTTAAAACTCTCAGACATAGTATAAACGGGATTCTCATTTTTTGTTCATCCAATTAAATTCCAAAGGGCATCTTTAACCGGAAGATACGGCTTCAATACGCCGATTATACAATTTCAATACAATTCCTCGCCTATACACTAAATCACTGGTATATTGCGCTATAATACATACGCAAAGAATGCAGGGGTATAGGATATAGCGCGATGCCAGTACAGCAATTTGACTGGGACATTGAACTCAAACTGAGTGATCCGGCGCAGACCGTATCATTTGTCGTCGAGAGCCAGGTGTTGCTGGGACGCACACCGAGTGGCAGTGCAGATATGGCGAGTATTGACCTGACGCCTTATAACGCAGTCGAATTGGGCGTGTCGCGCCGTCATGGTGTGTTTGTTAATGGCGGAGATACAGTTAGTTATTACGATCTTGGCGCAGGCAATGGCAGTACGCTCAACGGCGTCACCCTTCAGCCCCAGGAAGCCATGAAGCTGAAGACGGGCGACGTGTTGACCCTGGGACAACTTAAAGCAGAAATTTCACTTAAATCTCGCGCCCGCCGCACAACAATACTTGCGACCCGCCCGGATTTCCGGCTTGCCGCCGCTTCGATTCAGGGGCAAGGGCAGCGCCTGCTTGTTGTCGAAGATGACAACGGGCTTTCCGAAATGTACCGTATCGCGCTGGAACGTATCGGCTATCATGTCCAGACCGTGCGCGAGATGGTTTCCGCGATCCGTGCGCTGAATATGCAGATGCCAGCGGCGATTCTGCTGGATTTGATGCTGCCGGGGATTCGCGGGCTGGAACTGGCGCGCTATGTTCGGCGCGATACCGAAGCCCCGAATGTCCCGATTGTTGTGGTCAGCGCGCTGGGCGATAAGGAATCGGTCAAGGGCGCGATGGAAGCGGGCGTCGATGTGTTCATGAACAAGCCTGTCGATTGGCGCGAACTCTCGCTGGTGATCGGTACGCTGGTCGGCAAGAATAGCGCTGCCTCAGTGATCCAGACAAAGCGTCTGCGCGGCACGGCACGTCTGGAAGCAATTGCGCCGGAAATGCGTCACGATACGATTGTGACATTCATTGACCAGTACCGTGAACCTCTGACACTCATTGTGAAGGACGAGATCACGATGGGACGCCAGAACCCGGCAGCGCCGCAGAATCATATCGATCTGGACGCCTATGAAGCCTTCGATAAAGGGGTCAGCCGCGTGCATGTCACCATCCGTCGGACGGGCGAGGTGTTTGAGGTCAAGGATATGGATAGCGCCAATGGAACGTTCCTCAATGGCTCTCCGATTAACCCCGGTACGATTCACACGCTCAAAAATGGCGACGAGTTGCGGCTGGGCGCGATGCGATTGCGGATGTACTTCCTTGCAGAAACGGAACTTCCGCGTCGATAATTAAATTAATTATTTAACTGGACTGGTGAAAAAATGTATACACCCATGCTGACCTTTCGGGGACACCATCATACCGTTTATGCGCTGGCATTCGGGCGCGGTGGTGCAAGACGGCTGCTGGCTTCCGGCAGCGATGACGGAATGGTGAAAGTATGGGATGTGCAAGCCGGACGCGAAGCCTCGACCATCAATGGGCATCTCGCGTCCGTTTCTGCTTTGGCATTCTCGCCGCGCCGCGATTGGCTCACGACAGGCAGCAACGATCATCACGTTCGGTTGTGGCGCTTGTTCACGCTGGATTTTCGCTGGTTCTTTGCGGCGATGCGCGGGCGTCTCGATGGTCATTCGGGATCGGTGTATTCAGTTGCGTTTACGCCGGATGAACGCTGGCTGATTTCTGCCGGGACGGATAACGTCATTCGGTTGACAGAGTTTGGGAAATGGCGCAGTCCGGCGGTCTTGTTGCGTGGGCATACCGGGAACATCTATCAGGTTGCTGTCTCGCCGGATGCGCGCTGGATGGCTTCGGCCAGCATGGATAATACCATTCGGCTCTGGGATTTGCGCAAAGTCAGCAGTCGGGCAACGGATACGCCGCTTGTCGTCTTGCGCGGACACACCGATGGCGTAACCAGTGTGGCGTTTTCGCCCGATGGTTCAACGCTGGCATCTGGCAGCTATGATGGCACGGTGCGGCTTTGGGATATGCGTTTCCTGCCCCACGATCTGACGCTGCTCCGCTATCCAGCTCCGGTAACGATGCGTTTCCATCAGGATTGTGTGCAGAGTGTGGTCTTCTCGCCAGATGGCTCAAAACTGGCGTCGGCATCCAGCGATCATACGGTGCGGGTGTATCGCATGGCGCAACCTCGCCCTTACCCGATTGCGACGCTCAATCGTCACTTCGACAAGGTGCTGACGCTGGCGTTTTCCGAAGATGGGCGGATGTTGGCAAGCGGCGGTAAAGACCAGACGGTGATTGTCTGGGAAGACCGTCCCGTCTGATTTTTCCATTCTGATCATCACCTGCTGTATGCGACATGCCAGCGAAAAACTCTGGATATTAATCGCCACGCTCAACATCTGACGGAACGAATGTTGAATATGGGTTCACCAGGATGGGTGGCACACTGCGTGTTTTGGATGCTTCAGGAGTTGAATGGCTTTATGGTGCAGGCAAAGTCGCAACCATTGTGGGAATTTGCCGAAGCCCGCTGAAGGGTTTGTCAGGTGTGCCAAGACTATAAGGAAGTGCGCCTACCTTATAGCTGTGTGTACTATCGACAACGTAGGATTGACCAAAGTGATAGGCCAAAACAAACTCGTCATCATTGCCAGCACTACAGGAAGAGCCACCACCAGGACATATGTATTTCATCAGCCCGACATCGCTTAATCCATCCCCGTTCCAATCGCCAGCCATAGGTTGCCAATCTATTCCTTTGAGCGCGTTACCATCTCCGTCATACAGGATAAAGGTGGAACTCAAGCGTGGTTGAGTGTCATTTCGGGAACACACATCAATGGAACTAGTGGGTGGGTCTTCACATAAATCATTGGTGAGCAAAAATTCGCCTGTTTCGGGGCGATAAACTCCCGGAGTGTCAATCCCGTCCCCATTCCAATCCCCGATAATAGGTTTATCTCCCGATTTCCCCCATTTATATCCGGGTGATGACGAACCATTCACTGGATCGATAGAGAGCAGGAATCTCCGAGCGTCGCCCAGCTAATTGACGCACTGTAGCTGGCAGGAGGGTTGCCGCCCACCGAATTTGTATTTACAAATGGAGATACGCAGTTGAGGGAAGACGGATAGTGGGATGGGCTAAATAAAGCCGCAG
>CAYSOC010000242.1:0-6523 GCA_964432445.1 uncultured Anaerolineaceae bacterium | reverse complement strand
GGATATGCTTTTCTATTCATCCTTCCAGTTTACCAAAGTCCATGACAGTCTCTAGGTTTGAGGATGAAGCAATTTCCTGTGACTACTGCATAGGGCAGGAACCACAGGGGAATCATGGCAGAAAAATTAAATGGCGTGATCGCCGTTACGACGCCGAGCGGTTGACGGTACATATGCTCGTCAATTCCGCGCGCGATGTCTTCATTGTTATAGCCCTGCATCAGGATCGGCGCACCGCAGGCAACTTCAACGTTTTCGATTCCCCGGCGCAATTCCGCTACCGATTCCTGATAAGTCTTGCCTGCTTCATTCGTAATTGTGCGGGCGAGGTCATCCAAGTTATCTTCCAGCAGTTGTTTCAATTTGAACAGATATTGAATCCGATCTGTGACCGGAACAGCACGCCATGAGTGGAACGCTTCATGGGCAGTTTCCACCGCCTGAGCGACGATTGCGCGTGGCGTCAGGATGACTTCGCCAATAGGAGCAGCACTCGCCGGATTAAATACGGGTAATGTTTCTGCGTGTGGTGCGACCCACTGCCCGCCGATGTAGTCAATAATCTTTTCCAATGTCATTTGACTTGTTCCTTCGCTTCGCTAAAGGGGGTGATGTGGCGGCGGAAGTGGGCGTGCAGCACTTCCAGATAAAGTTCATAATTCGCGTATAAAACGTGATAAATCTCATCGCGGAATTGTGCCAGCACAGGGCCAAACGAGACATGCAGCACTTCACGGGCATCGAA
This sequence comes from uncultured Anaerolineaceae bacterium, assembly GCA_964432445.1. Lineage (GTDB taxonomy): Bacteria > Chloroflexota > Anaerolineae > Aggregatilineales > UBA2796 > JBBRMW01. The sequence continues at coordinate 5,778 of CAYSOC010000242.1, read as the reverse complement.
CTGATCGAGCAAAGAAGATAACTCTGCTTCCTGTGGAATGTTGGATACCTCACCGCTGACGTGATAACTGGCACGATTGACAGTATAGCCCTCAACGGCAAGTTTCAGAATCCGCTGGAATAGTTCAGGCGTGGTACTTGCAATCACGCGCAAGGCTTCCACCCAGCTTGTTCCGGCAGTTTTGAGATGTACCAGTGAACCGCTATATCGGGCGATGATCGGATAGATACTGAATTTGTCGCTTCCGCTGTGTATGCTCAATTTATAGCCACCGAGTTCGCTGGCAAATGCCGCGTGCTGTCGATATTGCGCCTCGAATTGTTCCAGATCACCGATGTAATCTACGCCTTTTTCAAATTCACCGACAAAGCGTGGAGCGATTCCTGTAAATGGCACTTCCAAACGCCTGAGTTCACTGACAATATAGCGGTGTTCGGCAAGCGTTGTCACAGTAGCGGTTTCATCGACAGAAATTTCCAGATCAAAATCTGTTAGTTTTGATTGAATGCGGTGGGTGAGAGTCAGAACATGCGCCAGAGCGCGTCCATATTTGGCGGCAGCACGCAGATATTCAACTTCGCTCATATCCGCTGCATAGAGAGAAGAATTTGATTGCAGATTCGTTTGCAGTTCATCCCAGGGCAATGCCTGCACTTTCTGTTCCAAAATGCCTAAAGGAGCATCGTTCGCAGCATCGTCCACAAAAGCGCCGGGATCGAGCGTGTAACCGAGATAACCCGCCGCGATGCAAGCATCCACCGATTCAATATCTTTGAGGTGATCGGCGTCGCAGCCCCATCCCTCACGATAATTGGCCTGAATCACACCCCACATCGCCTCATCAAGCACCTGCCGCGGGTTACGTTTCGCGCGCTGCATTTCGCGCATGGATTGTTGTGCCAGAACCGGGAACATTTCCCCCTCTCGTATCGCCCGAAGGTGTCCTGGTGTGGCGATGCCGAGCCGATCCCCGCATCCGATGGATTTCCGCAGTCCGACGCACTGTGGTGCTGCCTAGGGGAGTTCATGCCGGATGACTGCTGCATTCTGCGTATCCAGTGGACAGCGCCAGCCATCATTCTCCGGCTCACCATGAAACCCGGCGGGCAACGCGCCGGAGATATGCAAAAAACGACCTGTCTCGGTTTGTCGTATTGAAAACCGATTTTCTACCATTTCGATTTTTCCTTCCTAATGATCAATGAGAGGAAGAAGTTTCCCGATACCAGCCCTCGGTGATAACTAATGGTGGATGGCGGTGCGTCCACGACACACCATGTTCCCTGCAAATTGCTGTCAGACGCCGCATTCGTTCGCTGCCGACTTCCCGCAGGAAAACATCGCGTTCATGACCTTTGAGAGGAATCGCATCTGCCCAGACCGCGCGCCCTGCAATAATCCCGCTTGCGCCCGCTTTACAGGCTGCCTGTGCCTGCCGCTCGAATTGCTCATAAGGGACGCCCGCACTAAGCAGCGTCCAGGGTACGCTACAGGCAGCATTGAGCGCATGTAGTGCAGCTTGCCATGTTGTTTCATCGGAACTATCTGTTGGAAATTCGAGCTTTAGCACATCCACACCAGGACGTGAAAAATGGCGTGCAGTCTCTACCATAATTTCTGTTCGCTCCGCTCCAGTCAGTGGCTGTGCAGGATCGAGCGCATAGATAATCGGTTCGAGAAACAATGGAACCTGTTGCGCTCGGCACGCTTCGACAGTGCGTTCGACGATCTCCGTCTGTAAGCGAGCATTCGGCGCATCCGGATGAAAGTAGAGCAGCAATTTTGCCCCGTTGAATCCCACCTGCTTCAGCTTGGTAACATCCCATTCGGGAATTGGGCGAAAGGCACGTTTGGCGGGGTTGGCGGTATAGTCAGTCACTTCCAGCGGCGCAAGCATTCCGATGTGAGCCGGGATAACTCCCTGTGCCAGTCCCGGCAACCCATAATCCGGGTCGATCAAAACGGCGGTAGTATGTCTGCTCAAGTGGCGCAGAACGGCTGTTTTAAAAGCTACCACCTCGTCATAAGTTACAGGTGAGGTCTGATGTTTCTGTAAATCGGCAATCAGATTCGCCCGGTGATCGAGCGCCAGAATCGAAAAAACATCATCCGAACACTGCCCCAATGCCCGGAACACGCCAATCAGCGAAGTGTTCATCATGATTCTTCCGTTTTGTGCTGCGCTTCCAGATTCTTAACCCACGCATGAGCGGGATCGTCATATTGAATCATGCCGCGTTTTGCGCCCGCAAGGACATTCAGATAATACATCCGATAACCGGGATGATTCGCTACCGGATGATAGCCGCGTGGCTGGAGCGTTACCGTATTGTTTTCAACAACGATAGCCTCATCAATACTGTGATCATCGGTATAAATACGCTGGAAGCCAAAGCCCTGCGGCGGGTCAGTTTTGAAAAAATAGAGTTCCTCGGCTTCGCTCTCAATCGGCGGTCTGTCGGTATCGTGCTTATGCGGCGGGACGCTCGACCAGTTTCCCGGCGGAGTGATCACCTCGATCAAATACAATCGCTCCGAGACCGGATTTATATGTGTGATTAGATCGGAGATATGGCGTTCCCAGTTTGCAACACCGCGTGGATGTTCCCATATGTCCTGCGGCGTAATCAGCGTTGGCTTGCCGGGACGATCTGAGCGCGCGCCGCCTATGGCAACTTCTATTAAACCCTCTGTTGCCTCGATTTGATAGTCTGTTCCCGGCGGCACATATACAACAGTAGCAGCCCCATCGAAAACGCTTGCCCGCGCACCAACCCGATCCCAGACACATTCACCCGCTGTGATACGTGCAACACCACTCAGAATCACCAGCCCAATTTCTTCACCAGCAGAATTCGCAACATAAGGCGCATCGCCGGGATTCAGCCGTAAAATACCCAGGCTCACATATTCCAGAACACTGTTATCCGGCGAAACGATTTTTGTGAAGCCTGTCTGTTCCTGATATTGATATTTGAGTTGCATTATCAGAACCCGCCCTGACTCTCTATAAATGCCTGGACTTCCGCCTGTGTCGGCATGTCGTTGGCGCAGGCGTGCCGCGTGACGATGATCGCGCCTGTCGCATTGCCAAAGCGTACACAGCGTTCCCAATCCCAACCATTCAAGTAAGCGTAAATAAATCCCGAAGCCCACGCATCGCCCGCGCCGAGAACGTTCAATACTTCTACCTTAAATGGTTTAGCCGTATGGATTTTTCCATCCGGGGTATATACTTCCGCACCCGCACCTCCACGCTTGACAGCAACAGCTTCCGCGCCCAGCCTCAACAACAGTTTCGCGGCTTGATCCACATCACTTATTCCAGCGGCAGTGGTGATTTCTTCTTCAGTGCCGATCACAATATCGGAGAGTCGTGCCGCTGTCCGCAGATTCACCCCAAATAATTCAAGGTCTTTCCACAATGATTTACGCAAATCAATATCCAGCACGACTTTACGCCCGGCAGCACGTGCTTGTTCCATCGCCCACAGTACGCTGGTGCGCGACGGATCGGCGCTGAAATTTGTCCCTGCGACGAACAGGATACGACTATCCGCAATCGGCGCACGCCGCATATCGTCCAGCGACAAATACAGATCAGCCGGATCGGGGCGATAGTAGACCAGCGGAAAAGTTTCTGGCGGGATGATGCTCAGGAAAGCCAGCCCGGTCAGGTGTTCCGAATCGCATGTAACTGACTCGATGTTGATCCCTTCACCGCGCATAAAATTCAACAGGTTTTCCGCGAGTCCGTCATTACTCACGCGGCTGACCATCGCAGTCCGCAAGCCGAGCCGCCGTGTCCCTACCGCGACATTGGCAGGACAGCCACCAACATACAGATTAAACTGTGTTACTGCCGAAAGCGGTACACCAACCTGTGTTGCGTACAGGTCAACTGCGAGTCTCCCAACAGAGAGAACATCGAACGTATCCATAAATAATCTTTCCGTACTTACTGGCTAGCGGTGATGCCACCATCGACGTATAAAATCTGCCCGGTGACGAAACCGGCAGCAGACGAGGCAAAAAACAGCGCAGGGCCGACAACATCTTTGGGATCAGCAATACGTCCCAATGGAATGCGCGCGATTAGGTCATTCCGAAATTCCTCATTTTCCATCACGTGGCGGATCATTTCGGTATAAACAAAAGTCGGCGCGACACCGTTCACGGTGATGTTATGCGGGGCAAGTTCCATCGCGTGTTGCTTGATGAGCATCACTAGCCCACCCTTTGTACTGCAATAGGCCGAATAACCCCGCCCGCGCAAGCCCAACTGGGAACGCACCGAAAGCAGGTGTATCTGGCGTCCGCCGCGTCCCGCTGCAACCTGATGCCGTGCGGCAGCCTGTGCCAGAAACATCGCGGATTTCAGATTGACTTCATACATTTCGTCGTATGCCTCTTCAGTGACTTCGAGTAGCGGCTCTTCGCGCTGCATTCCAACGCAGTTTACCAGAATATCAATCTTTCCATATTCCCGGACGACAAAATCCACCGAATCCCGAATTTCTGCGACAGATTTTACATCGACACCGACACTCCTTGCCTCGTAGCCCGCTTCGGTAAGCTGGCTGGCAAGCTGACTAGCCTTCTCAACACTGCGCCCGGAAATTACCACTTTCGCCCCGCGCAACGCCAACCCCCACGCAATAGCCTCGCCAATCCCGCCATAGCCGCCGGGGAGGTATGCGACCTGACCATTCAAATCAAAAAGATGCCCCAGTTCTGTTTCAAAATTTATCTGAGGAGTAATGCGATCCACGAATTCTTCTCCCATTTAGAAGCCAGCCAGAGCGCCTTCGCTAATGCCGCGCACGTAGTAGCGTTGCAGTACAAGAAAGACAATAAATGTTGGAATCATTGCAATGATGATAGTGACGCTCAGCGGGCCGAAAGCGAACGACTGCCCCTCTTCCGCGAGCCGCCGCAACCCGATGTTGATATTGGCAATTTTTGGATTGCTGGCGAGTGAAGCTGCAAGCAGTACCTCGTTCCAAATATCAATAAAAGTCAGCAGGATAACCGTCGCAATCCCCCCGCGCGCAATCGGCAGATAGACCCGCCAGAACACGACAAACTCGCTCGCGCCGTCGATCCGTGCCGCCTCGCCCATTTCCTTCGCCATGCCCATGAATGAGCCACGCATAATCCAGATGGCAACGGGCAGGAACAGCGCAACGTAAGGCAGGATCAGCCCCTGTCGGGTGTTCCAGATTTGCAATTGAAACTCAAACATGAGCAGCGGCACAATCAGAATGATCCAGGGGATCGAGAGGATGATCAGGATGCCTGTTACAACAATATTTGCACCGGGGAAGGTCAGCAGGCCGAGCGCGTAGCCTCCCATTGAAGAAAACAGTACAACCACCGAAATTGTCACTGCCGAATAAAAGAGCGTATTCAGCATGTAGATCGGCAGGTCGCTGCCCTTGTCGAATACTTTCTGAAACTGTGCCAGTGTCCATTCCTGCGGAAGGATTTGCAGGTTGGTCGTATAAATTTCTGTGTCAGGCTTGAACGCAGTCAGTAGTACCCAGATGAACGGCAGTAGCGTCACGAAACACAGGAAACTGAGCGCCACCGCCACCGCAAACTGATAGCGGCGATCATAGTTGGATGCTCTGTTGAGCAGTTTCTGCGCCAATTGCGGTTTGGACATATTTGTTGCCATCGTTGCCATGTTTTCCCTACCTGTCTCGCGTCTGGCGGGCAATGAGGGTTGTCAGGATCGAAATACCCAGCACAATTCCGGTAAAGACCCAGCCTACT
>CAYSOC010000241.1:0-6579 GCA_964432445.1 uncultured Anaerolineaceae bacterium | reverse complement strand
TCGACTAAAAACTGATCGAACCATTCGCGGACACGCCGATTATATTCATCCGGGTTTTGCCCATATGCGCCGCGATGCCCGGCACGCTCTACCGTCCAGACGGAAGTTGGACCAGCAGTCAGGCTCACCATGCGGCGAATTTCACGCTTGCTGATATACGGGTCACGTGCGCCAAAAATGTAGAAAATCGGGCGTGGGCCGATGTGAACTGTCCAGCGCACCGGGTCAGTCTGATCGATGCGCCCTGCGGTGCGGATAGTACACATCATCAGAATCCAGCGGGCGATCTCGCGCGCCAGCGGAATCGGTACGCCCTTGCGCCGCCACCAGCCCGCGACAGAACGGGTCAGCCGCCCGAATGGGCTATCCGCGACCACGCATACAACTCGTTCCGAGAGCGCCGCTGTGATCAGAGCCGTCGCTGCGCCCATGCTGAACCCATATAGTCCAACCTTCTGGATACCGCGTACATCTACCACGTAATCCAGCGCACCAAGCAAGTCTTCCTTTTCATACATCCCAAAAGTGACTTCATTCCCTGCCGAACGTCCGTGCGCGCGAAAATCGAACATCAGGACGTTATAGCCCGCCTTGTGCAGCGGGATCATCCGGCGCGTATCCCGATCCATGCTGCCGCTTTGCCCGTGACACATGACGATTGTGCCGCGTGCATTCTTTTCGCCCTCTTTGGCGGGAATCCACCACCCGACGATTTTGGTGTGATCGCCCCGGCTCGGAAACGTCACTTCTTCATAAGGAATATCGTGCATCTCCGGCGTATCTGTCGGATCGGGTTTGCGGCGGCGCATGAGCAGCGTCGCCCCGATATTAGCCAAAACAATCGGCAGACCAAGCAGGAATAAAGTATAGAGCGTAATGGTACGAATCGTCCTCATTATGAATATTCCTCTATACGCCTATTGTTCCTGAATCGTTACTGAAATCAATTTATCCCCCGGCGCAGGATTCGGAAAACGCGCCTCATCAAATGGATTGCGTGGTGTTAGCTTTTTTAGCACATCCATGCCTTTGGAGACAAACCCGAAGATGGTGTATTGCTTGTCGTAATCCTGTGCAGGACGTAGCGGCGCAAGCGTGATGAAAAACTGACTGCCGGCGCTGTTGGCAACGCCGCGCGTACTCGCCATCGCAACCAGCCCTTCCCGATCAAAGATCAAGCCGTTGTCGCGTTCATCGACGATTGAATAGCCGGGGCCGCCATAGCCGCTACCGCTGGGGTCGCCTGTTTGCACCAACTGACCGGGGATCATCAGGTGGAAAGTGATATTGTTGTACCAACCATCCCGCGCCAGTGCGACGAAATTATTTACGGCTACCGGGGCAGCATCCGTATACAAATCGATCACAACATCGCCTTTTTCGGTTTTGAGCGTGGCGCGATATTTTTTCTTCACGTCGATTTGCAGGGCAGGCTGTGCTTTATACCAGCGCTTTTCCAGCAATTTCAGGTTGAAATAGTTTTCCAGCGCCCAGAGATCGATCCGTCCGCTGTAGGGTTGACCGTTAAACAGTAATGCCGGAACGCCCTTGAGTTGCAAGGCTTCGGCATCCTGTAGCGATTGCTGTACAATTTTTTGTGTAGTGCCGTTATCCAGCGCGAGTTTGAAGGCGGCAGCATCCAGCCCAACCGTTTTGGCATATTCGTCCAGTTTGGCGCGGAAAGATGCAGTATTTAGCGCTTTCCATTCCGGTTGATGCGCGTATAGCTGATCGTGCATCTCCCAGAATTTACCTTGTGCATCGGCGGCTTCGGCGGCCTGTGCTGCCAGCATTCCGTTGGCGCTATCTTTCTGCGGAAAGTGTCGATAAATCAGTTTCACGTCGGCGCTATATTTATCGCGCAGGATCGCCAGATTGCGCGCCACATCCAGACACAGATCGCACTGGAAATCGCCGTACATGATCACCGTCAGGAAAGCGTTATTCGGGCCGAGTTCGTGATTTGTCGCAGGGATGCGCGTTGCTGTTGGCACACCCGTCGGGGCAACACGCGGCGTCAGTGTAACAACCTGGATTTGGGCAGTAGCGGCGGGCGTGTTTCGATTATTACAGGCAGCCAGGAGGAGCAAGCAGAACAACAATCCGGTAATTCGCTTTACAGGGTATCCAGCCAGTTTCAATCCCGATTTCTCCTCAATGCCCAAATATGAGGAGACAGTATAACAGGGAACGCAGACCCGGCGCTAAAAGGGTTGTTCGCAAATAAACGTAGCGAGATTAGGGTGACGGACGCCCGGAAACGCCTGTCCGTAGTTGAAAACGCCGCGATGGACCCCTATCCCCGGCCCTTTCCCCGCAGGCAGGGAAAGGGAGCCAACGCCCGTCCGTCTGGAAGTCCCTCCTCGCCTGCGGGGAGGGATTGAGGGTGGGGTCAAAACTAAGGCTTTAGGGTTAACAATATCTGCGGACAAGCATGGAAGGGCGTCCGCTGCCGACCTCCCGACTATCGTTTCTAAAGATTAGATGTGTGATCCCACAATTTACCCAGGCGTTTCAGTTCGTTGCGGTATTCAATGCGCTCAGTCCAATCCGCAGGCCATGCCGCCAGCCCGTGATACGCGCCTGCAAATGCGCCTGCCAGACAACCAATAGAATCGGAATCGCCGCTACTCACTGCTGCACGACGGATCGCCGCGACTGGATCATCCGGGAATAGCAGAAAGCACAGTAACCCGGTTGCCAGCGCTTCTTCGGCAACCCAGCCCGCGCCCGTCGCAAGGCACGGATCAGCAGCGCGATCTGGCGATTCCAGCGCATGTTGCAGTTTTTGAAGAACGTTTAGACATTCATCCCAGCCACGCGAAATATACTCTGCGCCAGATTGCTGTGGAATGACGGTAAGCAACGGATCGAGCCAATCACCGTGCCATACCGTTCGCTGCGATCTGGCGTATGCAATCAATCGCCCGACCAGACCAGCAGGATCGCCACCCGCAACAAGATCGGCAATTGCAAATGCGGTCAAATCCGAAGCCGCAAGCGCCGTAGGATACCCATGCGTGATCGCCGCCTGAAACTGGGCAAGCGCCGCGCGTGCAGGCGCATCTATATCGGGCAGGAGGCCAACAGGCTGTACACGCATATTTGCCCCGCAACCCTTCGAGCCGATCTGTGAGGCGGTGTACCAGGGTTCAAACTCTGCCAGGGATTTGCAGGCGCGCATACAGGTCATACCCGGAGCGCGGTTATTTTCAGGGTCGTGATACCACGCGATGAACGCATCACGCAATGGGGCAAACGTGTTTTCGCGGGTATAGGGTGGCTTGACCTGACTCAACGCGCGCCCGACAGCCAGCGCCATTTGGGTATCATCGGTAACGCGCGGCAGGATGCCCCTGAGTTCGTGCGGCCCGTCCGGTGGATATTTCGCCAGAATTTGCGCAACAGTCATAAATTCGGTGTCTGCACCGAGCGCATCCCCAAACGCCATCCCGAACAGACACCCGGAGGCACGTTGTAGGCTCATGCTGCTAGTCTCCCCGATAATCATCCCATCCATCTTCTTTTTTGACACGCCTGTAAACCGTTACTTTTCCGCCTTCTTCGGTGGTGTTATCCCGTTCTTCCTCACCTTTGAATGCTTCCCATGCGGCAATGAATGCTCCAATGACCGCAATAGGCAGGAAAAGCCGCATACTGCAAATCGGTATGCCCAGCCCCCGGATTGTGACATATTGATTTCCAATATCATTCCACGCAAAAATCAGATAGAAGGCCAAACCAAAGCCAAGAAGAACGTACAAAGTTCCTTTTATGCGCCTGTCCATCTCTAATCCCCTATGAAATTTAAAAGCGGCACTCAATTCTGAATGCCGCTTGTATCTATTGGTTACAAAAGAGCTAGTCGTCTACGACGGCTGCGAAGCCCGCCGAACGTTCATCGCCACGCTGGAAACCAATCGGGCGACGCGGGAGCAGATCGTCACCCGTGTTGATCTGGTGGATCAACCGCTTGACCGATTGCTGCAACGTCTCTGCCGAAACTTCCGGCTGGCGGCTGTTTGCGCTCAACATCCGTGCATAGAGCGCGACTTCCCGCACGAACGCGCCCGTTCGGTTGATCAACTGTGGAATAACCACTTTATGATTGTCCCGATATTGCGCGCCCATGTAGCGCTTCAACATCCGTTCGGCCTGATCCTTATCCTGAATTGGCGGGATGAAGATCACCCGGTCAATACGACCCGGACGCTTGGCGATACGCTCATCGATCACTTCGGGATAGTTCGTCGTGGCGAGGAGCAGCGCCCCACGCGGGTTATCCGGCGATTCCATCCCATCCAGCACGTTGAGGATTTGCGATTTATCCTCTTCGCGCAGATAGATATCCAGTTCTTCGACGATCAACAGCACCGGATGGCGGCTGTTGGAGACGATCCGCAAGGCGTTGTAGATTTTCTCGAAACTTGCCCCGGAACGATCCGACGCGGAGACGTAGACAACGACGCGCTTTTGCTCCAGCGCGATTTTCGCCAACGCCTCGCACAATGTCGTTTTACCTGTTCCCGGCGGGCCAACCAGCAACAACTTGCGGAATGGTGGCAGGCCAAGCTGTTTATAGATGTCCACACCATCGCGGAAGAACGATTCCATATCGCTCTTGATGTCATCCTTGAGCGTTTCGGAGAGGATCACCTCATCCCAGGGTGTCTTGGCCTCGAACGACTTCACTGGCCCACCCACAACGTGAATACGCGGGATACGCTCGAAGTGTCCCGCCATGATATTCATCTGATCCTCAAAGTCCGAAAAAACTGTCAGCGCTTCGGGTGGTACAAACGCAACCGCCTGCACGCTGCGATACATGTCCGCATCGAAAACGTAATCGCTGACGAACAGTACATCATACTGAACGCCGCGCCGTTCCAGATGGAAGATGAACGCACCCACATTTTCTGTGAAAATTGGATTACGAACGGGCGTGTAATAGGCGCTCACCGGGGTGATCACCGCGCACGGAACAGGCGTAAATCCCAGATATTTTCCGCCATCCTTGAGCTTGCGCCCGACCTTCAGTCGCTTGAGAGCCTGTCGGTTCGCGCAATTTCCTTCCGCCCATACGATCAAGACATCCCTGGCAGGATAACGCCGCTGCCACTCTTCAGCGGCCCACCGAACAAGACGTTCGTGGGCAAGGGGAGTGTGCTTGCTGTCTGCCCCGTTAGACGAAGGCAAAAGCGCCAGATCGTTTTGGATAATATAGTTTTTTGCCATCAACAATTATTATATCGAATGGTTAAAAGTTTTCAAGGGTTCAGTTAGGGTCAAATCATGAATTATTCATAAATTTTCTGTGTGTATTTTGTGAAAATTCACCGCTAGGCTGACATAATGCCGCAGGCTGGAGCAGCCCAATCCAGTGCCTGATGAATCGCCAATTGTGTGTCAATCTTCGCCGCGATCTCCGGGGGATAGGGTGCGGTCTTGCGGACACTCAGATCGGCAAATGAATTAACGCATTCAAAGATAGCCGATAACGCGCCACGCGAGGTATTCACCAGGAGCATCATATAGTGGATACGCTTGGCGGAACGTCCCAGCAGGCGCGCGTAAACTGTCACGGTATCCCCGACGCCAACCTCATTCAGATAGTGGATATGGTGTTCCAGGTCAAAGCCGCCGGTCTGGTGTTGCTGATGAAATTCCGGTGTCAACCCAAGCGCATTCACCAGCGGATAACCAGCATCATCGAAAATATGCAGATACCACCGCATGTTCATATGTCCGTTTTCGTCGCGGAATTCGGGCGGGATGGTCAACGTATAAATGGCTTCAAGCTGCGTGATTTTTTCGAGTGGTACAGGCGCTGGTTTCATGCGTTATTTTTCGTGAATGCGATTGATGAGGTTGAATATAACGTGAGAAAGGGAAAAGACAAACCGGGAGAACCATTGTGATCCTCCCGGTTGAACGCTGAACCAGTGCTGAAATTATGCCTGCTAGCGTGCGGCGTTCGCCTTTTGCAACGGGCGCACCATGCTATTTACCACCAGATCAGGGCGTTGAGGCAGGTTGGTGGCAGGGGTTTCCTCTGTTGGGGTGAAGGTTTTCAGTGTCACTTCGTCCGTCGCTGTGCCGTGCGTGAAGACTTCCCCGGTCATAACACGGATAGACGTATCCTGTAGCTGGTCGTCCATCGTATTCACCCATTGTTCCGCTTTGCGTTCCAGTTTTTCCAGAAATGTCTTCATATCCGCCCTCGCTATCCCGATTGATGTTCATAGGATAGATCAAGGGCGGTGGTATTGTGATCTACCCAAAGTGGTATTCTGCTCTGGGAAAAGTGGTATTTATTTGATGCAGGCAGTCCGCTGGTTTCAAACGCACGGCTACAGTCGGGAAAATCTACCCCAACAGCCTGTGACTCTTATGAACTGTCTGAGAAGTCCAATAAACCCCACCCTCAATCCCTCCCCGCTGGCGATTTACAGTCCGACAGATTTATCAGACCCGACGCTGAAGCGCCAGACCAAGATCGGTAGAATGGATTTAGCGCGCAAGGCACGCTTGATCGATGCAGCCATAGATCAAACGTGAGGATTGTTTCCACAGCGTTGT
>CAYSOC010000240.1:0-6828 GCA_964432445.1 uncultured Anaerolineaceae bacterium | reverse complement strand
CGTTGGGTAGCGGTGCTATCCGGGCTGTTGATTGCAGTACCGCCGGTGGTGCTGACGTTATATAGCTCGATGACGCTCGGTGGTTATGGCGAAATCCTCCTGTTGGGAAATCTGGTGTTGTGGATTGGCTGGAATCTGGCAGAGCAACCGCCAACCCTGAATCGCTCTACCCTGATTCAGTGGATTGGGTTGGGAATATTCGGCGGGCTTGGATGGTGGACAAACGCACTGATCGCGGTTTATTTGCTGCCTGTGGCATTGTGGCTGCTGGCGCGGCATCGGTTGCGCGTCGTACCGGGCGCGATCATCGCCGGGATATGTTTCTTTATTGGCGGCGCGCCCTGGTGGATTTATAACCTGCAACACGACTGGCTGGCGCTGCGCTGGTTGCTTGGCGGTTCACAGAGCAACAACGGGTTGTCGTTTACGATTACTGAGCGTGCGCTGGGGTTTTTCTTTGTCGGCTTGCCCTCTGCGCTAGGGTTACGTTTTCCGTGGGAGCAAAGCCTCTGGAATGGCATTGCAGCGGGGATCATGACATTGATTTTCATCGTTATGATCTGTCGTGCAGGGGTACGCGCAATACGCAAAAATGGCATAGAGTGCTTTTTGATGCTGGTGATCCTGTCGTTCTCGTTGATCTTTGTTGGGTCGGCGTTCGGGACGGACATCACCGGGCGCTATCTGCTGCCGCTTTGTGTGCCATTTGCAATCCTCTTTGCGCTGTGGATGGTGGACATCTGGAACGCTCGCCAAAAACAACGCTGGTTTGCAATCGCACTCGTTTCATTTCTGCTGACATTTCAGGCAATGGGCAATGGGATCGCCATGCGCCAGCCCTATGGACTGACCTCGCAGTTTGATCTGGTGAATCATATCCCGAACGATCACGATCAGGAATTGATCGATTTCCTGAAAGCGCACAACGGTACACGCGGGTTCGGGACGTATTGGATGACGTTTCGGCTGGCGTTCCTTTCAAAAGAAGAAGTCATCCTTGATGCGTGGTTGCCGAATAAACTCTCGATGATTTATACGCCTGTGGATCGGCGCTTCCCGCCCTATACACAAGCAGTAATTGCCACCGAACGTCCTGTCTACGTTACGGCGAACGTCCCGGAATTGGAACAGCGCGTCGAGGATGGCTTGAAACGTCTGGAAATCAACTATCAGAAGCAACAAATCGGAGCATACGCCGTATTTTACGATTTGTCCCGGCGCGTGTTACCGTCGGAGTTAGGGATTATTCCGAAAGCGTCTGAGCCGGATAATGAAGCACCGTGACGGGTTGCAGGCATTCATCTGTTGTGGCATTGACGAATGTAGTTTCCCGGAGTTTCCACTGCCCGCGCGCCTGATGAATATGTCCGAAAATATGGAATTTCGGCGCGATCATTTGTACCCGTGCCAGAAGTCCGGTACATCCTTCGCGCCCCGGAATGCCGGAATTATCCCCTATTCCATGCGGTGGGCCGTGCGTAATCAAGACATCTGTGTCGTCGGGAATCAACGCCCATTTTTCCCACAAGGCTGCTCCGCGTGGCAGGTTGAACGCCCAATCGTTGTAGGCTGGCGTCCAGGGGTTGCCATAAAAGCGGATGCCTTCGATGGTACAGCCGCTATCCTGTAAATAGATGAAATCCCTGACCAGTTCCCGTGCTGCTTCTGGTTGATCCTCAAAGGCGCGATCATGGTTTCCGGCGACGATAATCTTGTGGCAATGTGGCAGCGCGCGCAAAAATTGGCAAGCCATTTCCAGTTCTTTCAATGATCCAAAGCGGCACATATCCCCGGCATGGATCAATATATCTCCATCAGGCACGATGAGATCGCCATGAAAATTATGAGTATCTGCCATTGCGACGAGGGTTAGCATTGGAGTGTTCATTAGAATAATTTTAGTTGATATTTGGTTAATGGATAGGGTACACTCGATCCATTATTTACACACATTCCTGACTTACCATGAAAAAACTATTCATCAGCTACCGTCGCAGTGCATGGCCTTTCACTTATTATCTAGCAGAACGGTTGAAGGGTTTGCTTGATGCTGAAATTGTCGTTGATACAAGCGTTGACCACGATGATTTTAAAGAGTGGATCATCAAACAAGTTGCTGAGAGCGATGCCTTCCTGCTGATTGTCTCCGAAAAAACTTTTGACACTGAACGAATCAATGACCCCAATGATTTTATCCGTCTGGAAGTCAGCCGTGCGCTCGAAATCCGCACCAAACCAGTAGTGATGGCGGGAATAGACGGACTCGTTCCGCCTGATAAAAAATTTCTTCCAGACGAAATCCGAAGCATAGTAACGAAACAATGTATCTCCTTTCGCCACAATACATTCAATGAGGATGTGCAAAGACTCGTCAGCCTTATTGAAGATGCTTCATCTATCGAATCAATGGAAACAGTGCGGCGAAAACGTGTCGTATTTGGTGGGCTTTTTACAACGGCAGTGCTTGTTTTTTTGATTACAGCTTTTTTCATGTCAGGTGGATTTAATCGCTTCAGTACGCCAATAACCCTTGCAACAACTCCGACTAAAATAGATGAAGTCGTACTTATACCAACAACGGCTATTCCGACACGCACAGACGCACCCACCATCGTTCCTACGTCAATTCGCATACTGACTAGAACGGCGACATTGACCTATACTCCTTCGCCCACTTCCACATCAATTGCGGGAACCATACGTACAGATGTAAGAGGCGTACGGCAAGTTTATGTTCCAAGCGGATGTTTTCAAATGGGTAGTAACGTAACCAAAGATGAAACTCCAATACACAAGGTATGTATTACTAAATCTTTTTGGATGGATGAATCAGAAACCACCAATTTAGATTTTGATACTTTTACTAGTAGTGGTGGCTATTTGAATCCAGTCTGGTGGTCAAATGAAGGATGGAATTGGCTGCAAACTGCGGGAGGCAAACAGCCCTCATCAGACTGCAATTTCTATTCTTCTGATTTGGATCAACCCAAAATTTGTGTCTCTTATTATGAAGCCGAAGCATATGCACAATGGCGTAAGGGAAGATTGCCGACTGAAGCCGAGTGGGAATATGCTGCTCGTGGAAAAGAATCATTGTTTTATCCCTGGGGAAATGAATGGAATCCTATTAGAGCAAATACATCAGAGGGTCAAAAGGGACGTCTTGCTAATAAATGTTCGTATGGTGAACTTGGATGGATTAAAGCGTGTGATATGAGCGGCAATGCTTGGGAATGGGTGAATGATTGGTATAATCTTTATTATTACAAAGATAGTGTTAGGGATGATCCGAAAGGTCCCGATGTTAGTTTTGCTAAAGGGATACGTGGAGGTGCTTGGGATGAAAATTTTCTCAGAGTATATGCTTCATTTCGTAATTTTAAATATCCATCTGAACGTTCTGACAAAATAGGATTTAGAGTTGTCAGCGACAAATAATTATGCTGATAAAAAGGGCGAACCGGAATATACCAGTTCGCCCTCTCACATCTAATTTGAGCCGTACCGTGCGGATTAACGCTTGGTATAGGTCGGCGCTTTACGTGCGCGCTTGAGACCCGGCTTCTTACGTTCCTTCACGCGCGGATCGCGGGTGACGACACCAGCCTGACGCAG
The DNA here is from genome assembly GCA_964432445.1 of uncultured Anaerolineaceae bacterium. Taxonomy (GTDB): domain Bacteria; phylum Chloroflexota; class Anaerolineae; order Aggregatilineales; family UBA2796; genus JBBRMW01. The sequence continues at coordinate 3,213 of CAYSOC010000240.1, read as the reverse complement.
CGGCGGCTTGTTCGTTTCATCCAGCTTGATCAGTGCGCGGGCGAGGCCGAGACGAATTGCTTCGGTCTGACCTGTGACGCCACCACCCTTGACCAGCACGGAGACGTTGAACGAACCTTCGGCGTTGAGAATCGTCAACGGCGCGAGGGCAACTTCAATATCACCAGCGCGTGTCAGAAAATCTGTGCCGACTTTATCGTTGATGATCACCTGACCTGTGCCGCCGGGATACAGACGAACGCGGGCAGATGCTTCCTTGCGACGACCAATGCCTTCGTAATATTCTTGATTCTGGTTCTGATCAGTCATTATTCTTGTGAGCCTCTGGTATATCGAGCGCGACAGGCTTTTGTGCCTCGTGCGGGTGTGTTGTCCCGGCATAGACATAGAGTTTGCCGATCATCTTGCGACCAAGACGGTTGTGCGGCAGCATCCCCTTTACGGCCATTTCAATCGCGCGCTCCGGGTGCTTGATCAGCATGTCCTTGAGAGCCACAGCGGTGATACCACCGGGATATTCGGAGTGGCGGTAATAGACCTTATCCAGCATACGGTTGCCCGTAACTGTGATCTTCCCGGCGTTCAGGACGATCACGCAGTCGCCAGTATCAAGGTGCGGCGAAAAGGTGGGTTTGTGCTTGCCACGCAGGATGTGTGCAATGCTGGTCGCCAGACGCCCCAGATTCATCCCGGTTGCATCGATCACAAACCACTGACGCTGTACTTCTTCGCGTACAGGGGTATAGGTTTGGAATCTCATCGTCATTCATCTCCCGTTAGCGGGGCGTTCCCGCTGTTGTTCGGTAATTTATAGCGTACTTCTATCAAGGTCAGACCGTTGGGCGGCGCGGTCATCTTCGCGCGGCGGCGGTCTTTGGCTGCAAAGGCGGCGGCAAAAGTCTCCACCGTCCATTTATGCGATCCCACATCGATCATCGTCCCCACCAGCGCCCGCACCATATGATGCAGGAAACCGTTGGCTTCGACTTCATAAACCAGCAACCGATGATTTTCTGATAGTGGTTCGGCGTGCCAGACAGAGTTCAGTACATAACGGGTGGTACTTTCGCCCTGTGTCGGGTTGCCGAAGGTGGCGAAATCGTGTTCTCCCACAATCATCGCCGCCGCTTCATTCATCGCTGCCAGATCATGATCACCGCGTATATGCCACGCGATGCGCTCATAGAGCGGATGCCGCTGCGGTGCTTCGTAGCAGACATACCGATAAAGGCGGCTGTCGGCATCGAAACGCGGATGAAAATCCGGGTCAGCGCGTTCAAGGCTCTGGATCGCAATATCCATTGGTAAGGTGACATTCAGCGCCCGCAACAGCGCATCTTCTGCGTGACGCCATTCAATATCGAATGAAATCACGTTTGCGGCGGCATGTACGCCCGTATCGGTTCGACCTGCACCATTGATTCGCACAAAACGGCTGGTTATCCGTTCGAGTGCTTCTTCCAGCGCAGTCTGGATAGTCGGGATGCCATCGGCCTGTCTCTGGAAACCATTGTAGGCCGTGCCATCATAGGCGACTATCGCGCGAAACCGGGTCAGGGCGTAACTCCCCGATCAACAATTATTCGGCAGGCGTATCAGCAGGCTTGTTCTGCCCGCCACCACCGCGAATACGATTCAGCAGACCGCGCGCGCCGGAGGCCGGAGTCGCTGCGGAAGTCTGATTCGCGTTCGCACCGCTGCCGCCATCGGAGTCGATCAATTCAAGGATGACCATTTCGGCAGCGTCGCCCTTGCGCGGGCCGAGCTTGAGAACGCGGGTATAGCCACCCGGACGCTCGGCATAGCGGGGCGCAAAGACATCGAATACCTTCTTGGTCACTTCGGTGTCGTTCAGGCGACCATTGAGCAGACGGCGGATGAACACCACGCGCGCCGGGTCATTCGTCGCAATGCTGCGCTTGGCCTGTGTGATCATGTGTTCAGCTTCGGCACGGATCGCCTGCGCTTTGGCGCGGGTGGTGGTGATCCGTTCGTGTTCAAAAAGCTGGGTGATGAGCGTGCGGCGAAGCGCGTTTCGCTGTCCGACGCTGCGACCCAGTTGCTTTCCAAAATAATGGTGACGCATCGTTTCTATCCTTTACGCTTTTGCGGAGTCGCCATCGCCGCTGACTTGCGTCGTATAGCTCCGGGGCAGATAGCCCTTTTCGCGCAGGCGCTCTTCCAGTTCTGTCAGTGATTTCTCGCCAAAGTTGCGAATCGCCAGCATCGCGTCTGTGCCGCGATCCAGCATGTCCAGCACTTCGCCCACTGTGGTGATACCAGTGCGCTTGAGCGAGTTAAAGACGCGGACGCTCAGATCGAGCGTTTCAATCGGCGTCTGATACTTCTCGTCGTCGTAGGCTTTGCCTTCTTCCTTCGGCTCGCGTCCGGCGCTGGTGATCTCGATTTCGCCTTCTTCGACGCCCGCGATAATACGCAGGTGTTCGATCAGGACTTTGGCGGCCTGTCCCATCGCTTCTTCAGCGCGAACCGTGCCATCCGTCCAGATTTCAAGAACCAGCTTGTCATAGTTGGTACGCTGACCAACGCGCGCACGCTCCACGTCGAAATTGACACGCCGAATCGGGCTATAGATGGCATCGACTGGCAATTCGCCAATCGGCATCCGCCCGCGCTCTTCGGCAGGACTGTAACCACGACCATTCTGCACGGTCATTTCGATCTGGAGTTCTGCGTTTTCGTTATCCGCCGTGAAGAGATACAAATCCGGGTTGATGATGGTGACTTCAGGCGGGCAAACAATATCGCCAGCCGTAACCGTGCCTTCACCGCGCACTTCCAGCCGCAACCGCGCCTGTTCTGTCCCGACCATCTGGAGACGAAGCTGCTTGATCTGCAAGATCAATTGCGTCATGTCTTCCTTGACGTTCGGAATCGCAGAAAATTCATGCGGTACATCGGAAACGCGAATCGAGGCTACCGCCGCACCCGGCAGCGAGGAGAGCAGAACACGCCGCAGCGCATTGCCGAGCGTGATCCCATACCCGCTTTCAAGAGGGCTGATGATGAAGCGTCCGTAGTTACGGGAACTTGCGTCACCTTCGATTTTCGGCAATACCATCGGGTTCAGGGTCAATTTCAGCCTCCAGTCCTTACATTACTCTCTACAGGGAAGCGCCCACCAGGATCGGCAGGCGCACAGCGGATTAGCGCGAATAATATTCGACGACGAGGTTCGGTTCCATCTTCACC
>CAYSOC010000239.1:0-7163 GCA_964432445.1 uncultured Anaerolineaceae bacterium | reverse complement strand
CCAGCGCCCGTACCCATATTTATTTTCAACAAAGCAAAATACGTTATTTCCGCAAACATCATGGGATTATCGCGGCGGGTATTTTGCGCCTCGTCGTATTATGGAGTTATGGGCAGCAACTGATCGAAGAATGGATCAAGGGATTGATCGGGCATAAAAAGGCGTTGCGCCGGGAACGAGTCATGCTCTATCGGCAGGTGTTGCGAGGATTGCTAGCCTCTTGAAAATCGGATTCATTACGGGCGAGTTCGCGCCGATGCAGGGCGGGGTTGGCGATTTTACGGGAGCATTGGCAAATGCACTGGCGGCACAGGATCATCAGGTTTCGCTGCTGACCGATGTTCGCGGGAACAAGAACCTGGCAGGTGTACACAATTCGTCTGTGATCAAGCGATGGGGCTGGCAATCGCTGACCGTCGCGCGCGAATGGGCGACCAAACGCCAACTAGATGTGGTCAACCTGCAATTCGAGACAGCCGCCTATGGCATGTCGCCCTGGGTGCATTTGCTGGCGCGTGCGGTGCATCCGATCCCATTGGTGACAACTTTTCATGATCTGCACGCCCCTTATTTATTTCCGAAGGCCGGCACATTCCGGCGTGGCATCATGAATTATCTGGCGCGGCATTCGGCACAGGTCATCGCCACCAACCCCGAAGATGCCGCTAATTTGCGCGGGCGCGGCTTCAACCATGTTACCGAAATTCCAATTGGCTCGAATATCCCAGTGAACCCGCCGAACGCTTATGATCGGGTGGCGTGGCGTCATGAACATTTTGATTCCAATTCGGATCAATTCATCATTGGTTATTTTGGATTCATGAATGCCAGCAAGGGTGTCGATGAACTGCTGCGCGCGTTGCGTTACGTACTGGATAAAAATATTCCGGCGAAAGTTGTGCTGATCGGCGGGCGTACCGGGAGCAGCGATCCAGCCAACGCTGCTTATGCGGAGCAAATACAATTCATCATCCAGTCTCTCAAATTGGATGATTCAGTCATTTGGACGGGCTTTGCCGATGCCGAGTCAGTGAGTGGACATTTGCTGGCGTGTGATGTGGTAGCGCTGCCGTTTAAAGACGGTGTATCGTACCGTCGCGGGAGTTTTATGGCGGCACTGGTGCATGGGTGTGCAATCCTGACCACGCTGCCTGCTGTTCCCTATCCGTTCTTGGAAAATTCAGTAAGTTATTCCGACTCTGAACCTGCAAAAATCGCGGAAGGTCTGATCCAACTGGCGCATGATCCAGGTTTGCGTACCCGACTGAGCAGCAACGCCCGTACTCTCGCACCACAGTTCAACTGGGAAACGATAGCCTCGCGCACGGCTGACGTATACGCGCGAGCCATACATCGGTAGTGTATAATTCCTGCCGACATTTTCTGGTGAACATGAAGCAGCGTCCGATATTTTTCATCATCCTTGCTGTGTATCTCATACTGGCAAGCGTCTATAGCGTCATGACGCCGTTATTCGAGGCATCGGACGAACTCTGGCATTATCCGATGGTGAAATACATCGCGGATAACGGCTTTACGCTACCTGTGCAAAACCCGGATAACCCTGGCCCAATGCGACAGGAAGGCAGCCAGCCCCCCCTGTATTATATGATTGGTGCGGCACTTACCTTTTGGATTGATACCAGCGATATGGATCAGGTGCGGATTCTTAACCCTCATCCCGATCTTGGCGTGATGCGCCCCGATGGCAATGTGAATATCGCACTGCATGATCCAAACCGCGAGGGGTTTCCCTGGCGGGGAACAGCGCTGGCTGTACATATCGTGCGCTTCTTCTCTGTGATTTTGGGCGCGATCACGGTAGTGATGACTTGGCAACTTGCGCGCGAATTGTTCCCGGAGCGGGAAGATGTGGCGCTCGGCGCTGCTGCGCTGACCGCTTTTAACCCGATGTTTCTGTTTATTTCCGGTGCGATCAATAACGACAATCTTTCGACAGCGCTGGCAAGCATCCTCCTTGTCCAAATTGTCCGATTGGTGAAACAAAACACTGCACCAACGATCCGCCAGTTGATCGGAATCGGGATTGTGGCGGGCTGCGGGATGCTGGCGAAATTCAATATCGGATTTATGTTACCGCTGGTAGCCCTGTCGCTGGCGATCCTGTCGGCACGGTTGCGGGATATAAAGCCATTTTTGATTGGCGGTCTGATCACTGGCGGTCTGACTATTTTGATCGGTGCGTGGTGGTATCTCCGCAACTGGTCGGTCTATGGCGATCCCACCGGGTTGAATATCTTCCTGAAAATTGTCGGTTCGCGCGAAATTGCGGCGACACTGCCACAGTTATGGAGCGAACGACACAGCTTCCTGATGAGCTACTGGGGCTTCTTCGGGGGCATAAATGTAGCTCTCCCCGATGCTGTATATACCATGTTTAATGGGATTGCTGCATTGGGGCTGATTGGGCTAATCATCCCGGCGCTAAAGCACCGGGCTATACTCAAAGATGCAGCATCAGGGAATAGTCCAGCCAACTCACCTGATTTGAGAACAGAACAAGATAAATTTTCATCCGGGCTTTCAAAACCCTCTTTGAGTTTAGCCCGACGCTTTAGCGCCGGGTCTGGAATCCCCATAGGGCGTTTGTTCACCGCAATCTGGATTCTCGTCCTGTTCCTCTCGCTCATTCGCTGGACACAATCCACTTGGGCGAGTCAGGGACGGTTGATGTTTGCGGCAATCGCACCGATCAGCATGTGGCTGGCGTTTGGTCTGCTGAAACTCGGTAATCTGATCCCTCGCATACGATGGCGCATCCTCGGCTACGCTACCGGGTGGCATCTGCTCGTCGCCGCGCTTTCAATCATCTTCATTGTCGGCACATATACCGATCCAAATGCGAGCCTCGGCATTCCTTCAGGAAAATCGGTTGCAAACCTGAGCCTCGGTACTTTTGCAGAATCGAAAGACTCTCCAAACCAACTCCGCCTAGGGTTATGTTGTGACCTGCCAAAAACGGTATATCCCGGCGATTACGCCACCTTCGATGTAATTTTCTCTACCGAGCGCTGGCAGCCCTCGCAAAAAGACTGGAGCGTGTTTATCCATCTGCTCAACCCGGATGGGGTAATTGTCTGGCAGCGGGATGTTTTGCTGCGACAGGGGATATGGTCTACTCGTCTGCTGAATATCGAGAAACCAACCCAATGGCAAAATCGGTTCTCGGTTCAAATTCCCGATCAAGCCCGCGTGCCGGATAATTTGCGGGTGCAGCTTGGTTTTTATAACACAGCGAACCCCGCCGAACGGATGCCAATTGTCAATGCAACAGAGGCGATTAGCGCTGGCGATACCACCTTTACACTGGGAACAATTCGCCTTGAACCGCGCGACAATCCAGTGAATTTTGGCGATGAAATTGATTTTCTCGGCTACGATGTCTCCGGTCTGACCACCAAACCCGGCGATGAATATACGGTAACGCTGAAATGGCGGGCGCGACGACAGTTACAGGCAAACTACAGCGCCTTTGTACACCTTGTCAAGCCGGGAACTACCGAAACTTATGGTGGCTCGGACGGGATGCCATCCCCTACTTCAAGCTGGAAACCGGGTGAGATCATTGAGGACGTGCACAAATTCAAAGTGAACGATGATGCACCGCCGGGGACGTGGCAGATCGAAATCGGACTGTATGAACATGTTGGCGATCAGTTTCGTCGCCTGCGAGTCTTTACGCCCGATGAGGGGCAGGCGCAGGATCATCTGCTACTCAGTCGGGTGAGGATCGATCCCAAATGATCCGCTTTGGCGAACGCCGCTGGCTGTGGTTAATTCTGTTTATTTATGCGGTTCTGGCCGTGATATATAGTTTCGCCACGCCACCCTATGAAACGCCGGACGAGTCCTATCACGTCGGGATGGTGATGTATATCGCCGCAAAAGGCGAATTACCAGTACAGCGCCTCGGTGAAACTGAGGATAGTTTTGGCTATTTTCAGGAAGCCAGTCAACCGCCCCTGTACTATTTCATTCAGGCGCAATTGATCCGCTGGTTGGGCAATGGTCTGAGTGACTATAGAAAACCGATTGAAAACCCATACGCCGCAATCGGCATTGGCCTGGCACAAGTCAATCAGCGGGTATATGAACCAATTGCTTATTGGGATACCACGCTGCAATATGCCTTTTTCCAGATGCGTTGGTTTAGTATTCTCCTCGGCGCGATTACGTTGTACGCTGTCTATCATCTGGCAGGTTCTGTTTTTGGCATATTTCCAAAAGGTAAAAAGCAAAAATCGGTTGATTCTGCGGCGTTATTAGCCACTGCATTTGTCGCTTTCAATCCGATGTTTCTTTTCATTCATGCCAGTGTCACTAATGACACGCTGGCGACAACGCTGGCGACGGTTGGCCTTGCGCTTCTGCTCACTCGCAAACCGAACTATTGGATATTGGGAATCGTGCTGGCGCTTGGCGCGGTTACCAAACTTTCGGCGTTGACGCTCTATCCGGTGGTTGCCGGAGTTTTGCTGATTCAATGGCTCAAGGGAGAAATTTCACTCCGGCAGGTATTCCTGAATGGCGGCAGGATTGCCCTGACATTTCTGTTGATTGCCGCATGGTGGTATGTTCGCAACCTGCAACTATATGGCGAACTCACAGGGACTGCCGCGATGATTGCCACCATCGGCGCGCGTCTGACACCCTATACCATCGTGGATTTTCTGAACGAGATGCAGGGGTTACGGATTAGCGGGTGGGCGCTTTTCGGCTGGTTGAATGTGATTGGGCCGGACTGGTTCCTGATGCTGATGGATGTTTTGACTGCGCTGGCAGTGTTCGGTGGAGTTATCGCTATTGCGCGTATGATCCGGGCGCGACGCTGGGACGAACTCCAACCCTACGGCATTTTGGGCGCATATTTCCTGATCATTTTTGTCAGCCTGATCAACTGGACGCGCCAGACTCCCGGTACACAGGGGCGTTTACTCTTCCCGGCGATTGGGGCAATTGCGGTACTGGTTGCACTTGGGTGGCGTACTGTGTTTAAGTTATCGGAAAGATTCGGGGTTATGCGGCGATTTGCGCTGGCACTTCCTGTTCTGCCTATGTTGTTTACGTCTGTATTGTCGCCATTTTTCAGCATTTGGCCTGCCTACACAGAACCAGAAACTGTAAGGCAAGTTCCGCCAGATGCAGCAAAAATCCAGGCCGATTTTGGGCGACTGAAAATCGTTGGTGTAGAAACAGATCGTAAACTTACCAAATCCGGCGAATTATTTCCCGTGACGCTTTATTACGGCTATTTTGACCAAAATGATCTCAGTTTGTATATCACTATCTATGATTGTCAAAAGCGCGTTGTTGGTAAGTTGGATAGCCTGCCGGGGCGTGGAAATGGTTTTACTTTTGGCTCGTTGCCAGATATTTACGCGGATAGATACCCAATTGCACTGGCCTTTGACACTGACCTGTGCCAGCCATTGATCGAAGTCGGCTGGTACGAACTTTCCACAAAAAAATATCTGCAAACAACAGATGGAAAAAATTCAGTTCTATTTCGAGGCGGTGTGATCCAAAATGAAACGACACATTCCGAACCACCGCCGCAAACAATACAAACTGCATTATTCAGCGGTGTAATCAGACTACACGGATATACACTCCCAAAGTCAACCGTAATAGCGGGCGAGGCTCTGCCAATTCGACTGAATTTTGAAAGCACCAGCCGAATCTATGAAGAGTTCACCGTTTTCTATCACCTGATTGATTCCAACGACAAGGTAATCGCTACCGGGGACGCGCCGCCAAAAGACAACGCCTATCCCGCGACAGCATGGATACCAAATCTGCCGTTCAATGATAATAAGACGTTAACTGTCCCGCCGGGAACCGCGCCGGGAATGTATCGGATTGCAATCGGGTTCTATCGTCCCGGCGACTTGACACGACTTCCGGTGGATACAGGCGGCGATACCGTGATTCTGAATTCCCCTGTCGAGGTTAAATGATTTTCAACAGGCGGCGTATTTCGCCGGATTTGCTCTCCGTCCTTCTTTTGATCGTCCTGTGGTGGCTGTTCTTCTGGCGGCTGTTTACGCTGAATCCAGCCAATGCACTGTCGTTGAAGGAAGGCGATTTTAGCGGGCAGTTTGTTGCGTGGGGGATGTATCAGGGCGAACGGCAGCACGCGGGTGAGGTAGCACTATGGAACCCCTATAACAACAGCGGGCATCCGTTTCTTGCTGATACGCAATCCGGGGTATTTTATCCGCCGCGCGTACTGCTTCTGGCGTTGACATGGCTCGATCCGAATGTGACAGCGGGCAAGGTCTTTAATGCCCTGCAATTGGAAGTCATCATCCATGTCTTGATTGCCAGCCTTCTGATGTATGGGTTTGTGCGGCGATTAACAAAGGATCATGAGGCGCGACATTGGGCGGGGTTGGTCGCTGGGTTGACCTTTGCCTATGGTGGTTTTCTGACCGGCTATCCAATGTTGCAGGCCGCCGTGATGGGATCAGTGGTCTGGCTGCCGTTGATGCTGCTTGGCATATTGGAAGCGACGCGGGAAAAACTGAATCCATTCTGGTTTGGCCTAAGCGGAATCGCACTTGCGTTATCGTTACATGCCGGGTCGCCGCAGCTTTCGCACTGGGGAATTATCCTCACATTGATCTTCCTCGCAGAGCGCGTATATTCATCCAGACGCAGCATTTGGATATGGCTGCTTGGTGCGGTGATCTTCGGTGGGATCGGTGGCGGGCTGGCAGCAGTTCAACTATTACCCGGTTTGCAGTTCTACGGGCAATCGGCGCGCAAATCCAACTTTACCTTTGATATGCAGGGCAACGGCTTTCCGCCCTATGATGTGATCCAGATGATTTTCCCCGGCTGGCTGACGCTCTGGTCGCCGCTGTTCTTCGGCGTGACCGGGTTGGCGCTGGCATTGCTCGGAGTCTGGCGAAACATCGCCGGGGCGCGTTTCTGGGCGATCATCGGCGGCATAGTTCTGTTGATCAGCTTCGGACGCAACACGATTTTGTGGGACATCCTCTATAACCTGCCAATCGGATTTTTCATGTTCCGGCAACAGGAGCGTGCGGCGTTTCCCGTCGCAATTTGCACGTCGATCCTGGCGGGATTGGGGACGATAGCGCTCCTCGAAAAACGCGAACTTCCTGCCAATTTTGAAC
>CAYSOC010000238.1:0-7474 GCA_964432445.1 uncultured Anaerolineaceae bacterium | reverse complement strand
ATGCCCCGTCGTCTCCCTCCTGACCGTTGATTATCACTTTCAGACAGTTTCTAAAAAAGGGTGTTGATGGCGCTTGTGCGTTGGACACATTCGCAATAATCTGTTTCATCACACCCAAATTTGATCCTCTGTCCATTTGTAATTATTTTATTTGCTAAAACAAATTATATCTGTTAACTTCTAATAAGCTGAATTCAGGCTTACAAAAAGGAGAAACGGATTATGTTTTTAATTTCCCGTTCAATAGCAATCTGTTTGATGCTCATTGGTAATTTTCTCCTTCCCAACACCTCTCTCGCATATCATTCCAAATTACAAAATACTCCTGTATCTTCCCTGAAAATGAACTTTGAAGTATTCTATCAACCTCATGATTCGATACAGAATCAATCTGTTCTCACTGGGAATGCTGTTTTTTCTCTCAAGTCGAGCGCAAAAGAGCCTGATTTCCTCATATCGTATAGTGGTAAAGATATTCCGGGTGCGTCCTATTTAGCCGTAGATGGGAAAATCTATTATAAAAAGAAGGATGATGTAGGCTGGACGGCAGCAAATAATACGTCCAATGGTGGTGCGTTTAACACTATGATAGGCTTTAAATTTAGCGATGTTTCCGCTTCTTTTGGTCTTGATTTATCGGATAATCTCGAAATCCAAGGATGGAGCAAAATCGGAAATGAACAGAAAAATGGACAGGCTACTATTCGGTACAATAAAGCTATCACAGGTTACATGCCTCAAATAATAGGCATAATGTCCGGCGTGTCTATCGAATCAATCACTGTCGCACTTTGGGTAGGCGAAAGGGACACCCTTGTTTATTCCATGAACACGCGAGTAGTTACAATGATGAAGGATAAACTTTCAGTATCTATGGATTTATACGATTACAATCAGCCTGTCACACTACCTTCTCCGGCAACTGGCAATTCCAATAGTAATTTGCCAAATGTATTAACCCTCACCGGCATTGCAACAATCCATTATCCTGCAAATTGGCAATTGGATAGAACAAGCCCAAACGGGTCAGGAGCGTCCGCAACAGATAATGATCGAACTCCGATAATTGATATTTCGCCTTTTCCTGCCGAATGGACAACTCTGGAACAAGGAAGACAGTGGTTGATTGATTCCTTTAAGGATTCAAACTTCGGCTATAAGTTGGTTCAGGAAAGCAATCAGAAACTACGCGATGGGAGTGAAAGCATTCGGATTGACGCAGAAGGTAATGATCGAGGCATCGGTCTACATAACACCACAGTTTTTATAAAACACTCAAAAAATAATAAATTTGTAGCGATCACTTTCTTGGCAAAGTTAGATAATTGGTCTGTTTTTGCGCCAGTAGTCGATCAAATGCTCGATACATTTATTTGGTTGCCCTAAACAAAAAGGCGAACCAATAACGACTTCCTGCTTAAATTACACGGCGGCTGTGTTCGTTGGTTGACACACAGCCAACAACCTGCTAGAGTTATTTTTACAATTGCATCACAGGGGAGCCGAAACTGGCTGAGAGGGCGTCTGAAATGTCGCCGACCCTTTAACCTGATCCGGGTAATGCCGGCGTAGGGAGTTTGACCGCCATAAGCGCTATTACACACTCCCAACACGGCCTTCGTTGGGAGTTTTTGTTTGCATGGTGGTACGATGTCGAAACCTGCTTTGATCTTTGCCAATGGTGACTTGAACGACGGCCCCGCTGTCCGTATGGCGCTGGCATCGATGAGCGATCCATTGGTGATCGCTGCCGATGGTGGCGCGCGGAATGCGCTGGCTTGTGACCTCTCGCCACACCTGATCATTGGCGATTTCGATTCGCTGACCCCCGCTGAACTCCGAATGTTTGCCGCCAACGGTGCCAATATCCAGCGCCATCCCCCTGAAAAAGACGAAACCGATCTCGAACTTGTCCTGCTGACTGCGGCGGAACAGGATTGCGATCCGATCCGCGTGATTGGCGGGATTGGAGATCGGCTGGATCAGACACTGGGGAACGTGTATCTGCTTGGCCTGCCTGCCCTGCGCGGGCGGGACTGTCGCATGGTGGCGGGCAAACAAACGGCATGGCTGATCTATCCGGGAGAAAGCACGATCACGGGGACGCCTGGTGATACGCTCTCGCTCATTCCGATCAGCGATGCCGCGCTGGGAATCACCACCTATAACCTGCAATATCCACTCCGAGGCGAAACATTGCGCTTTGGCCCCGCGCGCGGGATCAGCAATGTTTTCACCGAAACCAGCGCCCGGATCACGTTTGATGATGGAATTTTACTGCTCGTTCATACACTTGGGAGAGCTTGAAATGTCACGTACTGTAACGGTTGGGATCGAAGTCCTGCCACTTTCCGATGATGCTTATCCAATCGTGGATTCCGCGATTGCTGCGATTGCTGCCACAGGCATCAAATATGAAGTTTGCCCGATGGAAACCGTTGTCGAAGGCACACTGGATGAATGCCTCGCGGCGGTACGCGCTGCCCACGAAGCGACGATGGCTTCCGGCGTGCGTCGCGCCCTGACACTCGTCAAGATCAGCGATGGTCAGGATGGTTCGACTATCGGCGACAAGATGGCGAAGTATCGGTAGTGAAGCGGATCGCGCCGTCGCTGCTCACACTGATCGCGCTGCTGATCGTGTGGGAACTGTCGATTGATCGGGGGCAGGTGATCCGCGTCCTGCCGCCACCTTCGGCGATCATTGGAGCGCTGGCGCGGGATAGCGGTTTGCTGCTGCGCGATTACATCCCGATCACGCTGCTGGAAACGGGGATCGGGATGGGTTTATCACTCCTGATCGGCGTGACGGTGGCAGCGCTGCTGGATTTTTCGCCTGCGCTGCGACGGGCGCTGTATCCAGCGTTGATCATCTCGCAAACGATCCCGCTGTTCGCGCTTGCGCCTGTGTTGATCCTGCTTTTGGGATTCGGGATCGAGCCGAAAGTGACGATTGTGGTGTTGTTTTGCGCCTTCCCGATTGCGATCAGCACGCTGGATGGATTGCAAAGCACACCCTCGGAGCATCTCACCCTGCTGGAGAGTTTCGGCGCGCGACGCGATCAACTCTGGCGACTGGTACGGTGGCCTGCTGCGCTTCCCGGCCTGTTCAGCGGGTTGCGCATCGCGGCGACATACAGCGTGACCGGGGCAATCGTCGGGGAATACATCTCGCCCACTGCCGGAATCGGGAAGTACATGCGGAGCGCCTATCAGACTTTCAAAACGGATGAGGCGTTCGGCGCGGCGGTGACGGTGATCCTGCTGAGTTTGCTGATAGTGGGGTTAATCGCGCTATTGGAACGAATGGCGCTGCCCTGGGTGTTTGCCCGACGCGGCGATAACACAAATTGGAACGAAACGGATTGAATAATCCGAAAATCCTGGCGCTGAAGCACCGGGCTATAAGCAATATCAGCGTGGCTGATGATGTCAACACGCTTGATCTATGAATATCTAATCATAGATCAGGCGAGGCTTTGTCTGTCATAGCTGAATATTCGATCATAACCCGGTGCTTCAGCGCCGGGTCTAAAAAGGAATATTTACAATGAAACGTCTATCCCTGCTGGCGATCCTCCTGATCGCCACAATGATCACGGGTGGGAATGTCCACGCTCAAACCGCCAGCCCGGTATCCGATCCACTTGGCGGCGCGACCACTTTTGCGAAGGCCGACACGCTGACCAAAGTGAGCGTCATGCTCGACTATACGCCGAACACCAACCACATCGGCCTTTACGTCGCGCAGGCAAAGAATTACTACAAGGAAGCCAGGCTGGATGTCTCGATTGTGCAGCCGGGTGATGTGCAGGTGGAGCAGCTTGTCGCCACGAACAAGGTGGAATTCGGCGTCAGCTATCAGGAGCAGATGACCTATGCCCGCGCGCAGAACCTGCCGCTGGTATCGGTGGCGGCGGTGGTGCAGCATAACACCTCCGGGTTCGCCAGCCTGAGCGCCAAACACCCGCTCAAGACGCCCGCCGACCTCGCCGGGTTGCAGTATGGTGCGTTCGGCTCGGCTGTCGAAAAGCCGATGCTCGACATCCTGACGAAGTGCTATAACAGCAACGCCGAAGCGATCAAGTTTGTCGATGTGGGCTTTGCTGAACCGTTCCCGCTGATGGATCAGGGGCGCATCGACTTTGTGTGGCTGTTCTATGCGTGGGATGGCATCCGCGCGAAGCAGCAGGGGATCAACATCGACTTCCTGATGCTCAAGGACTACGCGACCTGCGTACCGGATTACTACACTCCGCTGCTGATCACCTCCGAATCGCTGATCAAGGCCAAGCCGGATGTGGTGCGCGCATTCGTACAGGCAACGGCGCGTGGCTATGCCGACTCAATTAAGAGTCCCGCCGAAGCTGCCGATCTGTTCATCAAGGCTGTGCCGGAGACGGATGCCAAACTGGTGAAGGAAAGCGCCGCATGGCTGGCAGATCAATTCCAAGCCGAAGCGAAACGCTGGGGTGAGCAAAAGCTGGAAATCTGGCAGAACTACGCCGACTGGCTGGTGAAGAACAAGGTCATGGAAAAGGCCATCGACGCGAAAGCTGCATTCACGAACGACTATCTGCCGGGGAAATAATTTCTTCGGCGCGTGATGAAATTGGGCGTATCAGATGGTACGTCCATCAGGTCTTATGCTTCAAAGCCAATGAACTCCTTTAAGTCATTCAATATTTCAGGCAACAGTTCTTTATTCCTGATCTCCCAGTTGCTTACGCGAAATACACGCCAACGCTCCCTTTGTAATTTTCTGTCCTCCTTCAGTCGTTTTGAATAAGACTCCTGATCGGCGTGCCAAATATCCTGATGTTTTTTGCCGTAGTGACTGATGTCATCGACCAAAATCGCAAAGCGTTTGTTATCCCAAAACGCAACAAAATCTATTCGATACAATTCATCCGCGTGTGAAGAATTTTTGGTGCGCAGGTTTTGTTTAGGAAGAGAATGCCATTGAACCCATGCTTGCGGAATTAAAACTGGAACATCAGCAGTTGCCATTTTGAACATTTGACCATACGCCCGAAAAAAGTCCAATTCGTTCTGCGTACACATCTGGGCAAGTAGGCGTCTAAAAGTTTCATCGTCTTGGTTTTTTATTTTGCAATGCTCCATCAAACTGCGGTAGTTTAGATTTGGATAGACATCTTTTCGCAATATAAACGTGTTTGGATTGAGTTCAAATTGGAGTTTTTGAAACCCTTTTTCAGCAACAATTGCAAAATTTGGCTTCTGCATTCCGAAAGGCAATCCTGCTGGAAATTGGAATTGGAATAAATCTGTTCCAGATGGCAACTCTTCAAAGGCTAGTTCTGAAAGATCAACGAGTGGGTTTGTGGAACGAACATACATTAACCTGCCCTTATCGTACTCAAAGCCATCTGTGGTGAGATACGCTGTCATTTTTTCTAAAAGCACTGAGGTATCATCATGCCATGATTTCCAGTCTACAGGATCACGAACAGAATCAATAAGCGTGTGCATTTCCAGCATAACAGATTCAATGACTGTAATCAGTTTCTTGGTTTGTGTCCAATTATTCAAGTTAAGAGTAGCGATATATCCATTAACCAAACTGCGACGCACTGAATTTTCTGCAAGAACATATCCTTCTGGTAGATGAATCCCCGCCCCTTCAAACAAAATTTTAATCTGGGAAACTGTATAAGATGACAGTTCATCTTCTAAAGCTAAAAGCAGACCGGGACTTAGAATTGGACGACTCATTCAACACCACCAATCATATTCACCAAAACCATGCCACAATCTCATTTTGGCTCATGCGGGTACAGAACTCCTTTTGGACTATCTTACCCGCAAACATTTTTATTTATTCAGTGATCGTCGCCGCACCAAGTTTTGCCAGAACAATATCCTCGTCTTCCGGCAACCCGCTCACGCCGACGCCGCCAACCACCTTACCCTGATACACCAGCGGCACACCACCGCCCCACGCCGTATAACTTATGTCGCCAAAATTGCTCATAGGCCAGCCGTTGGTTTTGGAATCCGTGCCGACTGCTTTTGACTCGCGGCGTTCGCGCGCGGCAGTAAACGCCTTGTTGATCGAAATATTAATCGATGCCAGCGGGCAGCCATCGGTACGCAGGAAAGCCAGCAGTTCGCCGTGTTCATCCACGATGGCAACCGCCGCGCCCTTGCCCTGTTTTTCCAATTCGGCCTTGATGGTGTGCAGAACTTTCATCGCATCCTGATGTGAAAGCGTCATAATTTGGTTCATAATAACAATCTTCCTTTTTGGGGTAGGGTCATGAAATTTCGCCGGGTGATTCCAATTTTCACATTCTTAATGCTGCTACCGTGTGTACCGATTCATGCGGCCTCCGTGAAAATGCCGACAGCGCTGCTCGAATATGTGCAAAAAGGAACCGAGCGTAATTTGTACCATTATTATACTGTTGGGGTCGATAAGCGTGTGCAATTTCTCTATGAAACCGAGCAGCGGATTAAATCCAAAACGGCGGTTACACCGTTCACTATCTCGGAAATTGAGAAGAAAAACATCTTACAAGTGTTGAACTTTGGAGAGGTTGCCGATGTGGAATTTACCCCGCTGACGATTCGTCCGAATACACAGGATCGTCTGCTTCGACTGCGTGCAATCACATTGGATGGTGCAAAAAACGCACTGATATTGATCGATCAGGCTGGCAAAATAAATTCCCTGCCCTGGATGGGGGTTTCGCCGCGCTTCTCGCCGGATGGTAATTTCCTGACGGGGACGCAGCTGTTGAACGATCACGAGGGCGTGCCGCGTTTTGAGATCGCGCTGTATGAGATCAACACGGGAAAACTGCGCTCTCTGACCGACGATTTGAAAGACAGTGCGTGCGATCCGCAATGGTCGCCGGATGGAAAGTGGATCGCTTATGATCTGGTTAGTCCAACTTATCAGGCATATGTGGATTGTTTTTGGGGGCGTGGCGTTGCTGCGGAACGCTTCCCCGGTGGCGAAGATTGGATGCTGTTAACTACCGCATTGCCGAAGGAAATTCAGGATAGCGCGCATCTGATTGGCTGGGAGCAATGAGGGTCACCCTCAACGAGCAACCCTGAGATTATTATTGCAGCAGAATCAGGTTATCTCCTCGGCTTTGATCCATGTTTCCGAATGCGCTAGAAATACCGAACTGGACAGCCTCCCATCTAGCAAAACATTGGTATCGGGTTTTCCGTTAACCTCACTACTATTCACAGTAATTTTTCCAATCTCGCAGACTGAAATTACATTAGAAACGTGATAGTGTTCATTCTTTGTCAAACCAAGCCCACCGCCAAATATATCTGGAAACAGGCGATAACCAGAAAGTCGAATCGCGCCCCAGTGCAAATCGATCACAGTTTTCTCTGCGTGGCAACCGACACGATAGAACTGCCCGCTGGCAGATTCCTTGAAGAACTGTGCCTGCTGCACTGCTGTATTCAGAAAGTCGAACGGCTTCCA